>JADFXA010000153.1 GCA_015233755.1 Desulfamplus sp.
GACGACATAAAAGGGATTAATGATATTTGTAATATTGATAATCTTGAAAATGATGATGATGATAATGAAGAGACAACCAACACTGAAGATGTTTCTGAAATAAACTACAGGGACAGTCTAAATAAAATAGATAAAACTATTGATTGCCAAGGTAAATGTCTGATTCCAGGCTTTGTTGACCCACATACTCATATTTGTTTTGCAAAGCTGAGAGAGTCAGAATTTGAGATGAGGCTTAATGGTTCTCCATATCTTGAGATATTAAAACAAGGGGGCGGCATTCTCTCATCAGTAAGGGAAGTGTTAAAAGCATCAGAAGATGATCTTTATATCAACACTCTAAAACATGCTCTTTCTGCTATGAAGTTCGGGACTACAACTCTTGAGATCAAAAGCGGATATGGACTTGATACAGAAAATGAGCTTAAAATGCTTCGGACAATTGATCTTATTCATAAAACTACGCCTCTTGATATTGTTGCAACTTTTCTTGGCGCACACGCCATTCCAACTGCTTATAGAGAAAATCCAGACGGATATATTGCTCTTGTAATTGAAGAGATGTTACCCGCAGTAAAGGCTCAGGGAATTGCATCTTATTGCGATATTTTTTGTGAAAATGGAGTCTTCTCAATCGAACAAAGTAGGAAGGTGCTTCAAGCTGCTATAACTCATGGACTTAAAATAAAAATACATGCTGATGAAGTAAATGACCTTGGTGGTGCTGGTCTTGCAGCAGAGCTTTATGCCTCATCTGCTGACCATCTTTTAGCTGCAAGTGATGTAAATATAGAAAAAATGGCAAAGTCTGGAGTTGTAGCAACGCTTTTGCCTGCAACTGCATATAGTTTGCGTAAACCTTATGCAAGAGCAAGGGTTATGATTGAGAAAAACCTTCCTGTTGCCATTGCAACTGATTGTAATCCCGGATCAAGTTATTGTGAATCAATGCCTTTTGTAATTGGTCTTGCTGTTCTAAATATGGGAATGACACCAGCAGAGGCATTAGTCGCCGCAACTCTAAATAGTGCCTACGCAATTGGAATGGCAGATAGGGTTGGTAGTTTAGATATTGGTAAACAGGCTGATTTTCTTTTGATGGATGGTAATTCTCCTGCAATTTTAGCATATCATGCTGGAGTTTCACCAGTAACTGAGGTATTTAAACGTGGGGAACGGGTGAGCTAATATAAAATTATAATCACACTATTTAAATTGACACTTGGGCAGCTAAAGTCATAAGTAAAATAGAGGGTTCACAATGACAGAAACAGAAGATAATAATGACAACTCAGAGACAAACACAATATTTAAAGGGACATCAGTTGAGCTTGATTTAAGAGGTAAGCAATCAGTAAGAGCGACATTTAAGCTCTCTTCAAAAGCCATTGACTCATTAAGCCTTGTTGCTATCCACCTTGGTATTAAACAAAAATCGCTTTTTGATCACCTTATAGATGATGCCAAATCGCTGAATGATATAGCAGAGCACCTAAGAGTTAGACAGTTCAACCAGAGCAATAGAGTCCAAAAAACTTTTGTATTAAGCCGCAAAACTTTAGATATTTTGGAGTTGATAGCAAAAGCTCATGACACTCCACGTGATGCCCTTGTAGAGTATTCAATTAAAAAACTTGATGCGATTATTCTTGCAGAAAAAAAGAGGCATGAACAGAGAAAAGAGCTTTTTAAAGAGCTTTGCCTGCATTGGGAAGCTGGTAAAGCTCTTCTTGAAAAATCAAGGCAGACTCTTGGCGACAGTGATCCTTTTTGCCAAAGTGTTGAAAAATCAATGGCTGCTATGTCAAGAAATATGCAGGAGTTAGCATTATTTATTGAAAAGAGTGAAATCATTGAAGAAAAGAGCCAGACTGTTGAAAAGTGACCTACAAAGATATAAGTTTTTTAAATTTTATAAAATAATCTACACCTGACCAAAGAGTAAAAATAAGAGCTCCATACATAAGAACATATCCAATTGAGTCAAAATGAATGCCCAAATATGGATAGTGAATTAGAAGAGGAATAATAGAGGCGATCTGAAAACCTGTTTTATATTTGCCAAGCCATGATGCTGAAACGTCCTGACCATACTCAATAATAACACATCTTAAGCCTGTAACTGCAAGCTCCCGCCCAATAATTGCACAAGCAATCCACGCTGGAACAAAGTTAAGAGAAACAAGCATTATAAAGGCAGATGATACAAGCAGCTTATCTGCAAGTGGATCAAGTATTTTGCCAAGATTAGAGACAAGCCCATATTTTCTTGCAAAATAACCATCAAAGTAGTCTGTAATAGATGCAAGAGAAAAGACCACTGCTGACAATAAAAGCGTAAGTTTTCTGGGATACATCATAAGAACTACAAGCAAAGGCACTGACGCAATTCTTGACAGGGTCATAAAGTTTGGATTCAGTAAAACTTTTTTGATTGTCGCAGCACTTTTTTGAAGCATCACAACAGTTACGTTAAGTTTATTTTCCAAAATTGTCATAATATCCTCAATATCGCCTCTATATATAATTGACTACTCTCTCAACCCTATATTGCCTGATATAGCTCATCTCTAAGTAATATAGATTTATAAACTATAGATAATAACATCCTTGACAAATTAGTTATGTTTTTTCTTCCAATCAGCCATAAATGCCGCAATACCTTTATCTGTCATGTGGTGAGAAGCAAGAGAGTTTAGAACTTTGTAGGGAATTGTAGCAATATCTGCACCAATAAGAGCAGAGTTTAGAACATGCAGTGGGTTTCTAACGCTTGCAACAATAATCTCAGTTGTATATCCATAATTTGAGTATATATCCACAATCTCACCAATAAGACGCATACCATCTTCAGAGAGATCATCAAGTCTGCCAACAAAAGGGCTTGCGTAAGTTGCTCCAGCCTTTGCAGCCATAAGGGCTTGAAGTGCTGAAAAGATTAAGGTTACGTTGGTCTTTATCCCCTCATTAGATAAAGTTCTAACAGCTTTTAACCCTTCAATTGTCATAGGGATTTTTACAACAATATTATCAGCAATTTTAGCAAGATCGCGGGCTTCTGTAATCATGCCGTTGTAATCAAGGCTTATCACTTCAGCACTTACTGGTCCATCAACAATTGAGCATATCTCTTTAATTATCTCTTTGAACTCACCTTTTTCTTTAGCAATAAGCGATGGATTGGTTGTTACGCCATCAACCATCCCCATACTGTTAGCATCTTTAATCTCATCAATGTTTGCTGTATCTATAAAAAATTTCAAAATTTCCTCCACTAATTGCAGTCAAACCTGCTTATTTTTTGTTCTTGATCGTCTTCAACCTCTTTTAAGAGTTCTTTTGCACTATAACCCAAAATAGGGTGGATTATTTCAGGTGCTATATCACAAAGAGGCTTTAATACAAAGCATCTTTTATCCATTCTTGGATGTGGAATAATAAGATTATCTTTGTTTATGACCATATCCCCATAGAAAATAATATCAAGATCAAGAATTCTTGGACCAAATCTAACTTTTTTCTCATATTGACCAAGCTGCTGCTCAATCTTTTTAAGGTTTATCATCAATGTTTCTGGCTCAAGCTCTGTCTTTATTTTTAATACACTGTTTATAAACCAATCTTGATCTTTGTAATCAACAGGCTCTGTTTTATAAAACTGCGCAACTTCAAGAACTTCAGTTCCATTAAGTTTTTTGATATGCTCTATTCCCATGATACAGTTGGCATATTTATCACCCATATTTGAGCCAATTGATATAAATACAGTATGTGTTTTCATTTTAATTCATCAATTCATTCTGGTTGGGATTTAACTGAAATGCAGCTATTGAATTAGATATCGTTATTAAATTAGAACTGTTTGGCAAAAAGAATAATGTATAGGCAGGTATTGGATCCCCTTTTTTGCCGCAACCAATAGAAAAGATCAAAGATAACGACAAAATCAATATTAAAAAATATCTAACAGGTTTCATTTTAAATCCAACCTTTTTGATGCCTCTTCAACAGCTTTTCTAACATTCTCATAACTTGTACTTCCGTGTGTAACACGGCGGGACAGCATTTTTTCAATAGATAGAAAGTCAAAAATATCCTCATCAATCAGGTCAGAGAAGTTTTTTAGCTCATCAATTGTCAATTCATGAAGCTCTTTATGTCTAGCAAGGGCAAATGCAACCGTCCTGCCAGATACTGAATGAGCCTCACGAAACGGCATACCTTTTACAACAAGATAATCAGCAAGATCAGTTGCATTAAGATACCCTTTTTGAGCAGCGTCAAGCATTGTATCTCTATTAATTTTAATATTGGGAATCATCGCTGTATAGATGTCAATACAAGCTTTTAGGGTATTTACAGTATCAAAAAGAGGTTCTTTGTCCTCTTGCATATCTCTATTATAAGCAAGGGGCAATGATTTCATAATTGTTAAAATTGCCATAAGATTTCCCACAACTCTACCAGTTTTGCCTCGAACAAGCTCTGCAACATCAGGATTTTTCTTTTGAGGCATAATGCTTGAGCCAGTGGTAAAGCCATCAGATATGGTTATAAATGCAAATTCTGAGGATGACCAAAGAATCAGCTCTTCAGAAAAACGAGAAAAATGGATCATGCAGATTGCAGCATGAGATATAAACTCCATAACAAAGTCTCTGTCAGAGACAGAATCCATGCTGTTATCAGATACCTTTGCAAATTTAAGTATCTCTCTTGTTAGGTTGCGATTAAGAGGATAGGTTGTGCCAGCAAGTGCTGCAGAACCAAGCGGCATAACATCGATCCGCTTTAAGCAATCTTCAAAGCGTTCGTAATCACGCTTAAACATCTCATAATATGCCATAAGGTGGTGAGAAAAAAGAACAGGCTGTGCCCGTTGAAGGTGGGTATATCCCGGCATCACAACATCAATATTTTGCTTGGCAGTCGTAACAATCACCTTTTGCAAATCAAGAAGAGAGTCCATAATAACTTGAGTCTCTTTTTTAAGATAGATTCTTACATCTAAAGCCACTTGATCATTTCTGCTTCTTCCTGTGTGAAGTTTTTTTCCAACAGTTCCAACGATTTCACTCAATGCACTCTCAATGTGCATGTGTATATCTTCAAGTGTATCTGAATATTGAAACTCTCCATTCTCAATTTTGTCCCGAACTTTTTCAAGACCATTTAATAAAGCAGCAGCCTCATCTTGTGTGATGATTGATTGTTGAGCCATCATCTTTAAATGGGCAATACTGCCCTCAATATCACAGGCATAAAGAGCTTTATCAACATCAATTGAAGAGGTGAACTTTTCAACCATTTTATCTGTGCTTTGGGAAAATCTGCCGTCCCAAGGTTTTTGTGCCATTATGAGATTTCCAAATTTATAGAAATAATATTAGTAAAGTTTGCGATTGTTATTTGAATTTTATACTGAAGAAGGTCTTAATTTGAGCTTTTAATTTGTTTTGTCGCCCGGAGCTGAATTATTCAAGTCCTCTTAAGAGGACTTTTTTAACTTAGCCGATGTTTTTAACCATCGGCTGAAATATCATTGAATGGTAACCAAATTTATGACAGCTTAGACTCTAAACAGCAAAGATTTACTGTCTATTTTTTGCAATATTCCTAATTCTTAACCTAAGAGCATTAAGCCTTATAAAACCTTCAGCATCTTTTTGT
>JADFXA010000154.1 GCA_015233755.1 Desulfamplus sp.
AGGCAAAAGCCTATATTGATAGAGGAGACCTTGTGCCTGATGAAATTACTATTCCAATGATCCTTGATAGGCTAAAACAAGATGATTGCAAAAAAGGCTGGCTGCTTGACGGATTCCCAAGAAACAAAGTTCAGGCTGAAAAACTTGATGCCTCACTTAAGGCAGAGGGTATTAAACTCAATTATGTTATTGAGATGATTCTTGACAGAAAGATTGCAAAAGATAGAATTATGGGCCGCCGTCTTTGCGAAAACGATAATAACCATCCTAACAATATTTTCATTGATGCTATTAAACCAAATGGAGACAAATGTAGAGTGTGCGGTGGTTCATTGACTACAAGAGCAGACGATCAAGACGAAGCTGCGATAGATAAGCGTCACTCTATCTATTACGATACTACAACAGGCACATTAGCATCTGCATATTATTTTCGTGATTTAACAAAAAAAGATTCTTCTATTAAATATATTACTCTTCAGGGAGAGAAAGATCTAAAATCTGTTACAAACGAATTGCTTTCAAAGATATAATGCTCTTTATCTGTTATACTGTTTCATATTTTTTTTACTTGCCCCATATTTGTAATCATGTTATAAAATTTTATTAATATAAAAACACAAATTAACCGTCAATTAAAAACTGTCGGGCAAGAAAGGGGCGATGAATTTGAAGGAAATCTCTGTCAAGGTTATTGACAATGATGTTGAAAGAGCCATGAAAATTTTGAAAAAAAAGATTCAAAATGATGGGCTTTTTAAACGTTTAAAGTTGAAGAAGAATTTTGAAAAACCAAGTCAGTATAGACGCCGTAAGATGAGAGAAGCTATGAGAAGACAAAGAATAGCAGCATCTCGAAGAAAATAACCTTAAAAGTCTATTTTAAATGTAAATTCGGCAGATTTTAGTCATATATTTTGACAATTTCTGCCGTTTTTATTTGGAAATAATTTAAAATATGGAAATAATTTCGTACGCAGAATGTTTAAAAGAGATGTTTGCCCTTGGACGTTTTGGAATTAAGTTAGAGTTAGAAACTATTGCTGATATTCTTACAAGACTCGGAGAGCCTGAAAAAAAATTCCAATCAATTCACATTGCAGGGACAAATGGCAAAGGCTCTATTGCCTCATATATTGCCTCAATTCTTAGTTGTTCAGGATTTAAGGTAGGGTTATACACATCTCCCCACCTAATAAAATTCAATGAGCGATTTTGCATAAATGGCAATATGGTATCCAACGAAGATGTTGTTGAAGCATATCTTGCTGTAAAACAAGCAGATATTGGAGAGAGAAAAGCCACCTTTTTTGAAATATCAACAGCAATGGCATTTTATCTATTTGCTAAAGAAAATGTTGAATGGGCAGTTATTGAGACTGGAATGGGAGGCAGATTAGACGCAACTAATGTGCTAAAACCTGAGATTACTATTATTTCTAATCTATCAATGGAACACACTGAATATCTTGGAGATACTCTTGAAAAGATTGCAGCAGAAAAAGGTGGAATAATAAAATATAAAACCCCATTAGTTACTGGTGTAACCCAAGAGTCTGCAATAGAAGTGCTTAAAAATATTGCCCAAAAAGAGTCATCGCCTATTTATAGATATGGCAGCGATTTTACAGCAATCAAAAGTTGTGACATTGAGTTAGGAACAAGATTCAACTACAATGGTATGGGTGTAGCTTGGGAAAATATGGAGACTCGCCTTCTTGGAGAGCATCAAATTGAAAATTCTGCTATTGCCCTTGCTGTGTGTGAAATTTTGATGAAACAACAAAATAAGCAAACAAATAAAGATATTCATATTATAGATAAAAATAAGCGGTTGACTCAAGAGAGCATTAGAAAAGGGCTTTCATTGACAAAATGGGCAGGAAGGCTTGAATATATTTTAAAGAAACCTTTAGTTATAATTGATGGTGCCCACAATCTTGATGCAGCAGAAAACTTAAGTAAATACCTTTCAAAACACCAATCTTTAACCGCTATAGATAACCCTTCAAAGCTTACAATGATAATTGGTATTCTAAACGATAAACCCTACAAAGAGATGTTAAAATATCTATTGCCAGTTGCTGATCAGATTATATTTACACGGGCAAATATTGACAGAAGCCTTGCTCCAATAGTTTTGAAAGATTTTGCAACAACCATAAGCAATGTTAAAACTAAGGTAATTGAAGATGTTGGTAAAGCTGTTGAATATGCTATTAAAAATGCGGCAGAAAATGAGTGTATATGTATTGCAGGCTCTTTGTATGTTGCAGGAGAGGCAAGGGATAAAATTTTAAGTGATTTTTATACTCCTAAATGATTTTATGTTATCAAATCTTGATTCTTTCCAACAGAAAATGTATTTAAATAAAGTATGCGCCCGTAGCCCAGTGGATAAGGCGTCAGCCTCCGAAGCTGAAGATCGCTGGTTCGATTCCAGTCGGGCGTACCACTCAATCTTATCTATAAAATAAAGCCTACCAAATATAGAGTAACTCTTTATACTTCCTGCAAAACTTTAATTGTTCCCTTGAGTTTACTGGAATATAAAATGGGTTTTGTGGAAGGTCATTTATATTACCAAGTATATTATAAATACAAACGATTACTATTACAATAAATTGAAATAAAATAAGGTTAAAATTACTCGACAATGCAAAGCAGACTTAAAATAGGAATTATAAGCTATAGGAGCAATCCACATTGCGGCGGTCAAGGTGTTTATGTAAGAAACTTAAGCCGTGCTTTGACAGACCTTGGACACCATGTTGAAGTTATTGCTGGCCCTCCCGATCCTCTGCTTATTGGTGATGCAAAACTCACCATGCTTCAAACTCTCGATCTATATAATCCTAATGATCTTTTCAGGACTCCAAAACTTCATGAGCTTGTTGATCCTATTAATCTAATTGAGTGGTTAGGAGTCTCAAGTATGGGATACCCCGAGCCTCTTACGTTTGGCATGAGAGTCAAAAGATATATTAAAGAGAATAATAAGTTCAAAGGATACGACATTATCCACGACAACCAATCTCTTGCCTATGGCATATTATCACTATCAAAGCGTCTTCCTGTAACAGCAACAATTCACCACCCAATGACTGTTGATAGGCGAATTGCTGTTAAAAGCACAAAATCTATATACCAAAAATTCAAACAGTTGAGATGGTATTCATTTATTGGGATGCAAAAATATGTTGCACGGAGACTCTCAAAAATCATAACAGTCTCTGATTTTTCCAAACAGGATATTGCTCGTGAATTTTCTATTCCTAAAGAGAGGTTTATCACTATCCCAAATGGTATTAACACTGAGCTATTTCGTCCTTTAGATTTCATTAAAAGAGATTCAAACCGTATTATTGTTACTAACAGCGCAGACACTCCACTCAAAGGTCTATATTATCTTCTTCATGCAGTAAAAAGTATCTCCAAATTAAGACCAATTAAGCTAATTGTAATTGGTTCACCAAGAAAAGACGGCGGTGTTGAGAAGGTTGTGAAAAATCTTGAACTTAAAGATATAGTTGAATTTACAGGAAGAATAGACGATAGACGATTTATTGAAGAGTATGCAAAGGCAACGATAGCGGTTGTTCCATCGCTCTATGAAGGCTTTGGTCTTCCAGTTGGAGAAGCTATGGCTTGTAGAATACCTGTAATTTGCACTGCTGGAGGGGCACTTCCAGAAGTTGCTGGAGATGCCGCACAAATTGTTCCGCCAGCCAATGCAAACGCCTTAAAAGATGCTATTATCTCTCTTCTTGATGATCCTTCTCAACGCGAAAAAATGGCTCAAGCTGGTTATGAGCGAGTTATGAAAAACTATACTTGGGAGGCAACCGCTATCAAAACTGTTCAGGCATATAGAGAAATAATAAATGCTTACCGTTAAAATAATTCAAACAATAGTTTAGAGCTGGCTCTATTATCCAAACAATTAAGGTATAATAACCACAATGATTACAATTGACTTTAACCGTCTTGATTTGAAATCTGGATATAAAATTCTTGATATTGGTTGCGGTGAAGGAAGGCACACTGCAAAAGCGTGGGAATTTGAAAACACATTCTGTGTAGGTGCTGATATGTGTTATAAAGATTTGGTTGCAGCAAAAGAAAAAATAGAAATACACGAAGACTTTATAAATATCTATTTGGAAAATTATGCCTCTCAATGGGTGCTTTGCAACAGTGATATTAACCTTCTTCCATTTGCTGAAAACACTTTTGATGTAATTATCTGTTCAGAAGTTATGGAGCATATTCATCAAGAACAAAAAGCCCTTGAAGAGTTAACACGGGTATTAAAACCAAAAGGCCAACTTGCATTATCAGTTCCACGATATTTGCCCGAAAAAATATGTTGGAAGTTATCTAAAGAGTATTGCAATACAGAAGGCGGGCATATTCGTATATACAAAAAAAAAGAGCTCCTTGAAAAAGTTATTCCATTAGGTTTTAAATTTCAAGGCAGCCATTATGCTCACAGTCTCCACACTCCATTTTGGTGGCTTAAATGTTTGATGGGTTGCCCCAACCAAAGTGTTTCAAACTCTAATTTCAATCTTATCAACCTCTATCACAAGTTGTTAGTGTGGGATATTATGAAAAATCCATTTATCACAAGATTTATAGAAAAATTGCTAAACCCTATAATTGGCAAGAGTTTAGTTCTATACTTCATCAAAAATGGATATTAAATAATTGGTGTAACTCTTGGCCTTTGCAAAGTTCCAGTTATCTTGAAAGAAATCCCACCTTTTGAAGGCCCAGACAATAGCTTAGTTAAAGATGATAAGCCAGAAAACCCAGCAATAATAGAAGATATATTAGCAGATGTTGGCTGAAATTTCCCTTTTAAGTCAAGAATGCTTATGTCTACAGGTTTTTTAAGCAACATTTCTCCTGCTAATTTAATTTTAATATCAGAACCTTTTGCATCAAAATCAGCGATATTAAATATATCTCCACTCTTACTCCATTTAATACTAACATCTGTAAAACTTACTTTCTCAATACCGATCTGTTTGAGCAATATATTATCTGATTGTACGATGCACTTCGATAGGACTATTACTCCATCTCCATTACCATTTTTGCCTTTAGATGTGCTGTAGTTTAGCTT
The DNA here is from genome assembly GCA_015233755.1 of Desulfamplus sp. Taxonomy (GTDB): domain Bacteria; phylum Desulfobacterota; class Desulfobacteria; order Desulfobacterales; family Desulfobacteraceae; genus Desulfamplus. The sequence continues at coordinate 5,132 of JADFXA010000154.1, forward strand.
GCCATTCACTATGAATGAAGAGGAAATACCAATTTTTTCTACAGTATGTTTTAAATTTTTTATGTTTAAATTTTGAAATCCCATTGCCATACTAACATCATAAGTTGGCAATGATTTTGCTATACCTTTAATTTTTCCTGATTCCGTAACTTTTTCTAAATCAATAACTCCGCCAATCTTACCGCCATAGGCATCTGCTTTCACATCTACTCTTTTAATAGCCTTGTATAAAGATAAAATCTGGGGAGTGAGAATAATAGAGTCTAATTTTACTTCATTGCCGTCATTTAAAAGAATAGATGTATTAATAGCCTTAAGGCTTAACGGAAATGAAGGGGCAAGAGATTGAATAACAACCTGTCCATCTGCAAATTTTGAGTTTATCTTTTCACATACAATATCTGCCACTTTCTCTTTTGGAAAAAGGAGAATTAAAAAAATAAAAAACGCTGCACAACTATAAACAGCGTAAAACAAAATATGTTTAATTCTCATATTTAAGAATCCTCTTCTATTCGCATATTCAAAATCTAATA
>JADFXA010000155.1 GCA_015233755.1 Desulfamplus sp.
TATTTTTCATATCACCAGCAAGTTCAAAAAACTTTGGAGAGGTTAAAGCATCAGGACCATACAAAATAACATCCCACCCCATTTTGCGTACCTGCTTTGCAATCATTCCACCTTCATTGTATGTGACAAATAGCAACAAAACGTCCGGATTTGCATTTTTAGCCCGTAAAAGAATAGATGAAAAATCCACATCCTGTCCAGGTGTAATAACATCATCAGTGGATACTTTAAGGCCTATCTCAGTGGCTTTATCTTTGGCGTATTTACGTAACTGCTGTCCATAGTCTTGATTTTCGCTGATAATGGCAACGGTTTTGCCATTAAAGTCTTTCTGACTTGTTGTAACCATGAAATCAGCAATACCCTTTGTGGTGTAGGTAAGGCGGACAATATTGTTAAATCCCTGCTCTGTTATGGTACTGGCGTTTGCATAGGTGATAATGTTGCCAACACCATAACGGTTGAATATTGGAGTTGATGCAAGTGCACAGCTGCTCATGGTTGGGCCAAGTGCAACGAGATATTTGCCAGAAGAGATTTTTTTTGCAACATTGGCTGATTCTTTTGGATCTCCACGGTCATCAAAGAACTCCAGATTTAACTTATATCCTTTTAATGGGCCTGAAAGGATTCCACCTGCGGCATTAATTTCTTCAATTGCTATTTCCTGCCCCCGCCTGTCATCAAGACCATAATCTCCGTATTTACCTGTACAAGCGTCATAACCGGCAATATTGATAATCTTTTTTTCATTATCAACTCCATCCTGTGTCATTTTGGCCATACTCTGTGAAACACCCAGAGCAGATAGAACAACCAAACAGATCAAACTCGTCAAAACCTTTTTCATTTCTGTCTCCTTTCATGGTTGCGATCATCCTTTAAGCAGAATGATCAAAGATAAATATTACATTAATATAGGACTACTATCTTCTGTTTAACATCTTTGATCGAGTCCTTTATATCTCTCCCAGATAGCTTTTTCTTATCTCATCTGAATCAAGAAGATCTGATGATTTACCCTGATGAACAATTCTTCCAAGCTCAATCACATAAGCTCTTTGTGTTATTTTTAAGGCTTTCTTTACATTTTGCTCAACCAACAAAACAGACAAGCCAGTTTTGTGAAGATCTTTGATAATTTTAAATATCTGATTTACGAGTACAGGTGCCAATCCCATGGATGGTTCGTCAAGAAATAGTAGCTTTGGGCGTTTCATCAACCCACGCGCAATAGCAAGCATCTGCTGTTCACCACCACTTAATGTTCCTGCTTTCTGTTTTTTGCGATCACCTAATATGGGAAACATCTCATAATATTTCTCCATATCCTGCCCTATTTCTTTTTTATCTTTTCTGCCAAATGCACCTATTTCAAGATTGGTCTCTACAGATCTTTGGGTAAAAATCATTCGTCCTTCAGGTATATGTGAAATTCCTAAATTAACGATCTGTTCAGGTCGAAGGTTTTCTACTCTTTTACCCTCAAATGTGATAGTTCCTTTCGAGGCCTGAATTAAACCGGAAACTGTTTTCAGGAATGTTGTTTTTCCGGCACCATTAGCGCCTATAAGTGCCACGATTTCTCCACTTTTAATCTCAAGGTCTATCCCGAACAGTGCTTTGATCTTACCATAACCTGACTCAAGGGATTTAATTGTCAGCATTAAAGTTCTCCTTCATCACCAAGATAAATTGCCTGTACCTTTTTATCATTTTGGATCTGTGCAGGAGTCCCTTCTTGGAATTTAGACCCGTTTGCCAGTACAACAATTCTTTCTGCAACAGACATGATAAACCTCATGTTATGTTCAATAACAAAAACGGTTATTCCTTTTTTCTGTAAAATTCTGATAAACTTAGCAAGATCGTCCATTTCAACAGGGTTCATACCGGCACATGGTTCGTCAAGCAGTAGCAGATGAGGGTCTGAAACAATGGCTCTGCAGATTTCAAGAAGCCGCTGTTTTCCATAAGGCAGATTCTTTGCAAGATCGTTTTTACGGCTTGCAAGATCTGCGATTGCAAGCACATCCATTGCTTTTTCTCTGGCTTGCTTCTCAATTTTTCTTGTCTTCACAAATCCGAAGTACACATCCCATAATGATACATCTATACGGCAGTGAAGCCCGATAAGAACATTTTCAAGAACAGAGATATTCGGGAAAACCCTTAAATTCTGAAATGTTCTGGAAATTCCCTTTCCTGTTATAACATGGGCGGCAAGACCTGTGATATTCTCACCATTAAAGATGAACTGTCCGGTGGTGGGTGCGTAGAGTCCAGATAAATTATTGATAAATGTGGTTTTACCTGAGCCGTTAGGCCCTATCATTCCAATAATTTCTCCTTGTTCCACGTTTAGGCTGACATCATTAAGGGCAATAACACCCCCAAATTTTTTTCCAATTGTCTTAGCAGCCAGAAGGCTCATATCAGTATTCCTTTTCTGATGATGATTAAATCAACTTTTAAATGCAGAAGTTCCAAAGATACCCTGTGGTCTGAAAAGAAGAACTGTTACCATTATCACTCCTATGATCAACATTCTGTATTCGGCGATATCGCGAAAATACTCTGTGGCAATAGTCATAACAACAACTCCTGCGATGGGTGCCAAAAGAGATCCCATACCACCTACAATAACCATGATGATCATTAGGCAGGACTCTTCAAGCCTAAAGTTTGAAGGTGTTATAGTAGTCTGGTACACAGCAAGATAGCTGCCGGCAAGCCCTGCGTAAAAGCATCCAATTCCAAAAACAATAATCTTGTATACAGCTGTATTTATTCCCATTACTGAAGCTGCAAGTTCATCTTCTCGAATAGCTATAAATGCTCTTCCAAACTTTGAATTTACCAGGAGAGAGAGAGTAATGAAGGTAAAGGTCAAAAGAATAAGACCTAAATAGTAAAAATCAGTTTCAGTTCGTATTGACCATCCAAATATTTGCGGAATAGGGATTCCAACTATTCCCATGGCACCATTGGTGAAATCTATCCATGCTTGTGCCACAAGTCTAAATATTTCACCGAAGGCAATGGTCAACAGGCAAAAATAGTCTCCCCTTACCTTACGTGTGGGAAGCCCCAGCAATATGCCGAACAAAAGAGCAATTATACCTGATAGAATAAGACAGGGCAGAAAACCAAAATCGTATCTTGTGATAAGAATAGCTGTTGTATAACCCCCAAGACCGTAAAAGGCAGCATGTCCAAGAGAGAGAAGTCCAGTATATCCAAGAATAAGATTCAGCCCCATACAGAGGATGGCATAAAGGATCATGTAATTTATAATGCCCATATAATACATATTGTTTACAATATTCGGCAGAAAAACAGAGAATAGCAGCAGTAAAATATATGCTATTTTTTTATAAACCTGGTTCTCCAGTAATGATTTAAATTTTATAATATTGTTAAACGTGGATTCATGTTTGTCAGATCTCTGTTCTATATTTTGCATATCCTATTCCTCGATTTATGTTAGAACTTTATTATTATACTTTGCTCTGTTCAACAGCACCCATTATACCTGTGGGTTTAACCAGGAGAATTATGATTAACAATAAAAACGTGATAGGATCGCGATAGGAGGAAGAGACATAGACACCGATAAAATTTTCACAGATTCCAAGAAACATGCCACCCACAAGAGCCCCGCCAAGACTTCCTATTCCTCCTATAACCGCTGCTGTAAAGGCTATAATAGTGCCTCTGAATCCCATTGCCAGAGAGACCGCACTATATGATGTTGAATATAATATGCCGCCCACAACTCCTAACATTCCACCGATGAAATAGACCATAGTTATAGTTTTATTAATGGGAATTCCCATTAAACTTGCAGTTGGAATATCTTCTGAAACGCATAAAATTGCTTTGCCATATGGATGGTATTTTAAAAAAAGGGTGAAAAGGACAATAAGCCCAACAGCAATTATAAGGATAAGTATCTGGGTTACGGGAACTGCCAGCCCAAAAATATGGAGTGTCTGTGCATTTAGAATGGGTGGAAATGAGAGAACTTGATTGCCCCATTGCAACTCGTTTGAGTTCTGTATCACATAGGCTGCACCAAGAGCAGTTATCATTGATATCATCCGATGTTGTTCAGACCTCAGTCGCCTGTAAGCGACTATTTCCACAATTGATGCAAGAATCCCACCTAAGGTTGCTGCAACAAGAATAGCAAGTAGAGGATGTATATTGTATTTTTCCAGCAGGGTGTAGCAGATAAAAGTCCCAAATATATAGACATCACCATGTGCAAAATTCATAAGCTTCAGAATACTATACACCATGCTGTATCCTATAGTCACTAATGTGTATATTGCCCCGACCATGATACCTATCAACAATACGTCGAAAAACATTGGCTGTTCCTTTTAAATTTTTGTGAGTTGCACAATTGAAACTTAGTTTTATGACTACATTATGAGATAAATATATCGTAGATTATTATGAAAAAAATTAAAGAAAATGATGAGAAATATGTAACTCTTAATATTGTATTAATGAGTTAGTACTCAGAATAAATAGGTACGACGTTGTGCCGATTTATTCTGGCATCAGCTTCATAAAAAAAGGCCGCGAAGATTTCGCATACTTACTCTTTTAGGAGATTACTTATTTCTTGTGAAGAACGTTAACATTAAATATGAATTAAAATTTCAATAGTATTCCATAAGTAGCCTACTAATGAGTTACTGACATATCAGTAGAATTATTTGTATGTCAAGCACTATTTTTAAAATTTAACTGGAATTTATTAAAATAAATTAGAGTCAGGAAAATGCTTGAATTTATAGCTGGTGCAAGTTAATTAGATGAAATAGAGCTGGCATATCAATGATATGCCAGAGATTTTAATACTTCTAATGAAGGTTTATTGATGAAAGAGACTATCTATCAAATTATACGCGGACGCATTATGTATTTAGAATACAAACCAGGTGATATTCTGAATGAAAAGGTACTGGCCGATGAATTCGGTGTAAGTCGATCACCAATAAAAGATTTGCTCAGTCGATTGGAATGGGAACAGCTTGTGAGGGTTATTCCCAGAACAGGCAGTATGGTTAGTGAAATTGAGTTCAGTCGTATTATGAATGTTTACCAAGTACGGTTTGAGATCGAATCTTTTGAAGCCGGCTTGGCAGAGGGGCAGTTTGCTTCAAAACACGTTGCAAAACTAAAAGAGTTGTATGAAAAATGTAAAAGCCTTTTGGAAAAAGATGACCCCAAAGCCCTAACTGAAATAGACACCACTTTAAGAGACCTTATTCATGATGCTTCAGGCAATCAGGTTCTGGCAGATGTTTCTGAAAGATTATATTCTCAGACATTTCGTCTCTGGTATAGTGTTTTGATAAAAAGTGACTGGATTGAAGAAGTTACTGCTGTTATCAAAGAGTTAGAGAAACTTCTCGAATATTTTTCATCAGGAAATTCAAATGGATTTGGTGTAATTAGAAGGGCACAACTAATAGAACATTTCGAACGACTACGCCATAAATTCCTTGGCACCGTAAATAGTCCAATCCAACCAAAGTAATTTAGGAATCAATAAATATCGTTTGGTTGGATTGGACTATTTATTAGTTGATGGTCTTGTAAAAGGTTGACTTTTTAAGAGACCATCATAGCTAATGATTATCAATATTT
>JADFXA010000156.1 GCA_015233755.1 Desulfamplus sp.
CTTTTGATAAAGATAATTTATCTCTGAAGAGTTTTAGTATGGGGTTTATAACTTAAAAGAAGCTTTTAAATATTAAATAGTATTTAACTTAAACATTCAAAAGGATTTGGACATGCTCTTTTGCAAGTTCAGGAAGTCTTGGGATACAGTATCCTCCTTCTAAAACAGAGATAACTCTACCTTTTGAATATGTATCACCAATCTGCATAATTGTATCCATTATCCATGAAAAACCCTCTGTGGTTACACTAATATCTGCCATTTCATCATCTTTATGAGCATCAAACCCTGTTGAGACAATAATAATCTCTGGCTCAAACCTCTCAAAAGCTGGCAAAAGGTCTCTTTCAATAAGCATCTTATAAATATCATCTCCTTGACCTGGAAGGACTGGCGAGTTCTTTGTAAAGCCTTTACCTTCCATTGCCCCATTCTCAAACTCTCTTCCTGTTCCAGGATAGGCAAATGATGGATGTTCATGGATTGAGTAGTAAAAAACAGTTGGATCTGTTTCAAAAATATGCTGTGTGCCATTACCGTGATGGACGTCAAAATCAATTATACCAACTCTATTAATTCCCCATTTCATCTGAAGATAGCGGGCAGCAATAGCAACGTTGTTAAAGTAGCAAAAACCCATTGCCTTATTTCGCTCTGCATGGTGTCCGGGTGGTCTAACCGCACAAAATGCGTTATCTATTTTCCCTTCCATAACCATATCGATAGTGTCAAGAATGCCGCCAACTGCCAGAAAGGCAGTTTCATAACTGTCAGGGCAGATTCCATTATCTTGATCCTCAAAAGTGGTATGACCAGAGAGGCATATCTCCTCAAAACGTCTTATATAACTCTTATCATGGACAGTCTCGATCCATTTTAGTTCAGCCCGTGAGGCTGGGATAATGGTTAGGTGATCCAAAAGGCCACCATCTTTGATGCCATTATGTATGGCTATGAGTCGTTCTGGCATCTCAGGGTGATAAGAACCTGTGTCGTGCAATAAATACCTCATGTCGTGTAAATAGCCGGTTTTTCTCATAAAATACTCCTATCCGGATATGTGGTAAAAAGGCCTTGTTTTTTTTGCATTAAGATAAATTACGTTGGATAGTTCTTTTGTAATTATAAATCTAAGGTATAGTCAAGCACTATTTATAAAAACAGAAAAAGGCGAGTTTTCAGCTCGCCCTCTTAAATCCAAATATATATATATCTTAAAAATAAGACTTTACCTTACACTGAACACGGGCACAGGGCTATGCCTAAATATCTTTTCTGCACATCCACCAAACAGAACACTTGCAAGGTTAGTTTTTCCCTTTTTCCCCATTATTACTAAATCAGCTTTTTCGTCAATAATTGCTTTAAGTATTTGCTCGAATGGGACACCTTCCATAAAAAGTGTTGTTATCTGATTTTTATCTCCACCACACTCAACTATCAGCTCTTGAATAAGTCTTGATCGTCTCCCAAGATCATCTGACATATATTTTTGCATTGAAAATGTCCCAGGTTGCTCTTTTTCAAAGATTTTCTTTACAGTGTCAATATCTCTTCTATTAATTACATTCACAACTAAAATTTGCGCCCCTGTTTTCTTGGCAGTTTCTACAGCACTTTCAAGAACCTGTTTTGAGTATGGTGAAAAATCAAGAGCAACTAATATTGTATTAATTTTTTTCATCATGCCACCTCCTGTTTTCTGCCCCACCATGATTTGTCTCTATTTCTTATACTAACAACTGGAACAGTTGCATGGCGAAAGACTTTTTCAGCATTAGAACCAAGAAGCGTTCTTGCAATATTACCCCGCCCCTTTGTACCTATAAATATTAGATCAATATTTTTTTGCTCAACAGTCTTTAAAATCTCTTCAAACGGATAGCCTACACCAACCAGGTATGAAAAAGAGTCTTTCATATCTGGGAAATGTTCCTCAACAAGTTTCTTCATCTCTCTGTAGCGTTCTGCTGTAACATCTTCAATGTAGCGTTTTACACTTACCCTATATTGGTTATCACCATTTATCTTATCAGGAAACATTTTCTCTACTTTCTCTACCGCATCTACATCTCTTTGGTTGATTACATTATAAAGAAGTATCTCAACATCAGATGTACCTGCAAATTCAATAGCGTAAGATATGTTTTCTTTTGAATATTCAGATAGATCAACACACACCATAACTTTTTTGAATTGATACATGGCTGCCTCCTATTATTTATCTCTTAGATATACTAAAGATAGAGTTTACTTAGTAAAACAATCATTTTAGCTTTAATATAAATAGGTAGAAGCAATTAACATGCCATAAGCTCAAAGGCTCATAGAGTGAATTTTTGGGGTTCTTCTTTGGCAATGAGTGTGGAAAAAAGTTTTACACTTTGTAAAAATTACTGCTTATCAATACTGCTTCCTATTTTTATCTGATATTTTTCAATTTTTGAATGAAATGTAGGTCTTGAGATACCAAGTATCTTTGCAGCACGGGAACGATTGCCAGAAGTTATGTTCAACGATTCTATAATAAGCATCTCTGCAACATAATCTAAACAAGAGTCAAAAAGATTTGAATCAGAAGGGTTGTCATCTTTTTCTGATAAAAGGGTTTGACGTATCCATTGTCGTACGCTCTCTTTACAATTGTTTATTGAATATAGATTTAGTGCATCTGTTTTTGCTCCTATACAAGAGCCAGAGTCATTGATACTTAAATCTTCAAGCTGAATCTGCCCTCCTCTATTAAATATCATCGCTTTTTTAAGAATATTGGAAAGTTCTCTGATATTTCCGGGCCACTCATAGGAATTGAGCTTTTGCATAGCCTCTTGTGATATTCCAGGATTGCTGATTCCCATCTCAGCTGCAAGACGTGTCAATATGTAATTAGATAAAATAGGAATATCGCCTTTTCGTTCACGAAGTGGCGGCAAAGTAATGGTTACAACCCTTAATCTGTAATATAGGTCTTCTCTAAATGTCCCTTCAGCAACAGCTTTTTCAAGATCACGGTTAGTTGCTGCAATGATGCGGACATCAACAGATACAACATCTCTACCACCAAGACGCTCAATGCTGTTTTCCTGCAAAAGACGTAAAAATTTTGCCTGAATGGTCATGGGCATGTCGCCTATTTCATCAAGAAAAACCGTTCCCCCTCGTGCTTGCTCAATTTTACCAACACGTCTGTGAGATGCTCCTGTAAACGCTCCTTTCTCATAACCAAATAGTTCACTTTCAAGCAAAGTCTCTGGAATTGCAACGCAGTTGATAACCATAAACGGTTTTTCTGCCCGTGATGAATAGTGATATACTGCCCGTGCTGCAAGCTCTTTTCCTGTTCCAGATTCCCCTCTTATAAGTACTGTAGCATCAGTCGAAGCGACTCTTCCAATCTCTTTATAAACAGTAAGCATTTGGGGGCTGTTACCAACAATTGCTTCACGTTGTGCAAACATATCAGCTTCAGGGTTGACATCAACAGGTGATAGCATACACCGGCCAGCTTCAAGGCCTTTTTCAATCAGAATAAGCATCTCAGGGACATCAAATGGTTTGTAGATATAGTCAAAAGCTCCATTTTTCATAGCTTGAATTGCTGTTTCAGTTGTGCCATGTGCGGTTATGATGATAATTGGCAGCTTAGGGTGTTTAGGGTGGATAATTTCAAATACATCCATACCACTCATGTCTGGAAGACGAATATCCAAAACCACAAGATCGGGCTTGACAATATCAACCATTGCAATCCCTTCATTGCCCGTATATGCAGCATGGGTTTCATAGCCATCTTGTCCTAAAATTTTTCTAAAACTTAGGCTTAACTGTTTATCATCATCAATTATCAGGATTTTTTTCATTAGATACTACCTTATGGTCGTGATATTCTTTTACTACTATTTTTATAATCTTTCATCATCAGGATTTTCTTCATCCCAAGCTCTTTTAACAGGTATTTTTAAAATAAATTCGGCCCCTGTTCCCTCTCCTTCAGAGATTACAGCAAGTGTCCCGTTATGCTCTTTTACAATTCTATCAACAATACTCAAACCAAGACCAGAGCCATCTTCCTTTGTTGTAAAAAAAGGTTTTGTTATCTTTTCCAATATATGTTCAGCAATGCCAGGTCCATTATCTTTAACACTTAAACATAATACCTCGCCCAAATCGAGATCGCTGCCCATCTTTTCAGATATTACAATTTTACATACACCTACTGATGATCTATCTTGAGAAGTTTCCATAGCTTCGCAGGAGTTAGTTATAAGATTTAAAAGAGCTTCTCTTATTCTATCTGGGTCCATTTCAACTTGAGGCAGATCTTGTTCTGTAACATGAGATATTTCAACATTTTGCTGTTTAAGCCGATACTCTACAAGTGTTATTACTGACTTTACAACACTCTCAAAAGTGCATTTTTTAAGGCTGAGCTTTGGAGTTCTTGCAAATTCAAGAAAATTTTGGACAATCTTATCAATTCTGCTTATCTCCTCCCCAATAACTTCAAGGTCTTCATTTTGGACATCAGATAACTCTAAAGAGCGGCTTAATGAGAATAGCCTCATTTTAATGGATGTAAATGGATTTCTTATTGTATGGGCAACTCCTGCTGCAAGCTCTCCTACCATTGCCATTCTTTCAGCTTGAACAAGGTGTTTACGACTTTTTTTGAGTTCATCATGGGTGTGTCCATAATCTTTTATCATCTCTTTTAATGAGTGGCTTAACGAAACAACCTCATTTTTGGAGTTTTCTACAGAAGCTCCACCTGTTTCGATTGCAAGACCTCTAATTGGTTCAAGCACTTTCATATAAAGTATAAATAGAAAAAGTGAGCCAATCAACATGAAGAACAATATTGCACTAAATACCATGATCCTTAATCTTTCTGAATAATCATAATGATTTTGCTCTTTCTCTTTTATAGAATCCCATAAATTCTTATTAAATTCTTTACAAAGATTCATAAGATTGAAAAAACGTTCCCTCTGTGCAGAGTGCATTGCCGATATACTTATTTTATTTTGTTTAGAGTATCTATTAAATCCATTCTTGTTAGCAGGATTTTTTTCAACATTAATATCTTGTTCTACGGAAATCTGATCTTTTAACTTCTCTTGTCTGTAATCCTCGATTGCCTTATCTTTTGCATCAATATATTTTTTATATTCAATATCAATAGTTTTAAGGGCTGAGCGTTGACTTGAATTCAACTCTAAAGATATTGCCTGACTATAACTTTGTTGAAACATAGCCCGATATTGACCAAGAGATTCCAGCCACTTTGCATCGCCATCTACAAGATAGTAGGTAAGAAAACCTTTTTGATTAGCAAGTGCAAGCTCCATATCTTGCAAGGCTTTGTATAGCACAACATCTTTTGCTATTACAGTAACAATTAGGTTGTCCATTTGATAGGTGTAAAAGAGTGTCAGAACGCTTCCTACCATTGACATAGCAACCATAGTAGTAAAAATATAGAGTATTGTTGATCTAAGACTTATCATTTGAAATTTTTTCATTATACACCTAAAGTTAGATTACAATTTATAAACATAAAACACTTTTACAGCTTCATAAAACTAATTGTGGCTTCAACTAATTTAATAACGCAGGCATGTCAAGAGAAGAAAACAAGGTAAAATAGCATAAAAAAAGC
>JADFXA010000157.1 GCA_015233755.1 Desulfamplus sp.
ACTTTTCCTCTTACCTCTTCTCCCGGAATAAATACCTCGTTAAAAAGCTCTGTCTCTACACTTGCCGAGCCAACCCCTATTTTTGAGAGTATTTTATTAAAAAAAGACATTTCTTCATTTCCTTCATATTAAATATTATTTTGTAAATCCGTTTATCAATTTGTTCTATTTATATTATCAATTTTTTTTCTTTTTTTATAATCCCAAGCATTACTCTATAAGGTCCGGGGGTTCCAGGCGGAAGTAATCCAACTCTATCTCCATTTTGCAAAATAGAATCAAAAGAGGCTATCTTACCATTTATGAAAACGCCTTCTACATCTTGTTTAATGAGTTTAAGCTCGCGGATTAAATCATTTACAGTCAGGTTATCTGCTAATTCCATATCTACGTTATAAAATTTGAAGCCATTTGTTGATAATTTTTCTTGTAAAAAAGAAAAAGCATTAAATATTATCTTCATTTTATACCAACCTTTTAAATATCGGTTAGAAACCACACTTATTTACTTTTACGAAATGGCTGCTTAAAAATCAATTCCAGAATATGTGAGCTTCAAAATAATTTGATCTTCTTACAAAAGAGATTTTCTATCTATCTGGCATCCTGCAAAACCCATTTGCTATCCAGTAATCTAAATGGATAAATTCAAGTTTTGCAGGAACTTCCATTAAGCTTAATTGATTAATTTTGATTTATAATATCTAAATTTGGCACGCTAATCTTGCACCCTGCTCAATTGCTCTTTTAGCATCTAATTCTCCAGCTTGATATGCTCCACCAATTATATGGTATCTTATCTTTTTATTAGGCTTTTCATGGGTGCTGCAATCTTTTTGCTCTTGGGCATTTATGAAAATTGGTGATGATTTCAGCTCATTGGCAAGACTCAACAAAGATTCTTGCCCAGCACAAATTACAACATTATCAACTTTTAAAATTTCTCTATTATTGTCCCTGATTATATGAAGCCCATACTCATCAAATTTTTCGTATATAACTCCATTTAGCATAATAACTCCTCGTTTCTTTAACAGTGAACGATGTATCCAACCAGTTGTTTTACCAAGATTTGCCCCAACTTTAGTTGATTTTCTCTGAAGTAAATATACTACTCTGTTTGATTCATCAGCCTCTTCTTTTCCAGAGTGAGATTTAAGACCACCTCTTTCTTTGTATTGGTCGTCGATTCCCCACTCTTTTAAGTAAAGCTCTTTATCAAGACTTGAAGATTTACTTTCATGCGTTAATAGTGTAGCAACATCAAAACCAATACCTCCAGCCCCTATTATTGCCACAGATTTCCCAATTATACCGCTGTTGTTAATAACATCACTGTATGAAACTACTTTTGAATTACTGACACCTTCAAAGTCAAGAACTCTTGGAACAACGCCTGTAGCAATTACTATCTCATCAAATATAGGTTCGTAAGAAGATTTAGAGAACATATCTTGAGCTGTAACCTTTTTATTTAATACAACATTGATCTTTAAAAGCTCTAATTGAATTCTAAAATATCGCAATGTCTCATAGAACTCCTCTTTACCCGGAATTTTTACAGCAAGATTGAGAAGGCCTCCAATTTCAGAAGCAGCATCAAATATAGTTATATCATGCCCTTTTTGTGCAGCGTAAATTGAAAATGATAACCCAGCAGGACCCGCCCCAACTACTGCGATTTTTTTGGGATTTTTTGCTGGAGTGAAATCAAATTCAGTTTCTCGGCAGGCAGTTGGGTTTACAAGACAAGAGCAGCTCTTCCCTTCAAATATGTGGTCAAGACACGCTTGATTGCACCCAATGCAGGTATTTATCTCATTGGCTCTGTTTTGACGAGCTTTTTTAACAAAATATGGGTCAGCAAGAAGAGGTCGTGCCATTGAGACCATATCAGCCTCACCTGATGCTAAAATCTTCTGAGCAACTTCTGGAGTGTTTATTCTATTGCTTGTAATCAAGGGAACTTTTACTTTACCCATTAATCTTGATGTAACCCATGTAAATGCTGCACGCGGTACAATACCAGCAATTGTTGGAACTCTTGCCTCATGCCAACCAATGCCAGTATTTATAATGGTAACTCCTGCTGCCTCAACTTTTTGAGCAAGCTCAACTACTTCGTCCCAAGAGCTCCCATCTTTGACTAAATCAATCATTGATAGACGGTAGATTATTATAAAATTGTCTCCTGTCTTCTCTCTTACCTTTTTAATAATTTCAATTGGCAGGCGGGTTCTATTTTCAAAAGAGCCTCCCCACATATCATTTCTGTGGTTTGTAGCTTTTGCAATGAACTGATTAATAAAGTACCCTTCTGAGCCCATGATCTCAACACCATCATATCCAGCATCTTTTGCAAGGCTTGCACAGTTTGCAAAATCATCAATCTGCTGCCATACTTCGTCTGTAGTTAATTCTCGTGGTGTAAAGAAGTTAATAGGTGCTTTAATTGGGGAGGCACTAACAATTTTGTCGTGAAACCCATATCTGCCTGTATGGAGAATTTGCATTGCAATTTTACCACCATTTTCATGCACAGCTTTTGTAATAATTTTATGCTGCTCCATCTCTTCAACAGAGGTGAGTTTAGCGAGATTATCAGCACCACAACCTTGAATATTAGGGGCAAAGCCTCCTGTTACTATAAGTCCAACTTCGCCTTTTGCTCTAAGGCTAAAATAGGCTGCCATCTTCTCAAAGCCTTGTTCGGCCTCTTCAAGACTTGTGTGCATTGAGCCCATTAGTATACGGTTTTTAAGGGTCGTAAACCCCAAATGAAGAGGGGTAAAAATATTGGGATATTGATTAATATCTTTTTGTGGTGTTTGCATTGTATTAATGTCCTTTTTTTGTCATAAAACTACTTATATTAAAAAAATGAGGAATATAGTAATATAGTATTGCAAATTGTAGAGCTAACTTAGGGAAGCTATAAATGTGTATAATAGAAGAAAATGATAAGAATAGAAAGCAGTTGTTTTTTGAAGATAGGCAGGTGATTAAATAAATATAAACGAGGGTATTTAAAGTATGGGGTGAGTGACGGGACTTGAACCCGCGGCCACCAGGGCCACAACCTGGTGCTCTGCCAACTGAGCTACACCCACCATAGTCAAAGATTTTATAATGAGTGAAATAGATAAAGCCTAATTTGCCTTTCCAATATCAAACTCATTTATAAAAACATATCAAAATTTAATCACAATTGCAATACTTTTCAAAAGCAATAGCTGTATGATTGTAGATTTAATTTATTAGTTTGCTATAAAAATGATGTTTAGAATTAAAATTGACACCTTTTTAAAAGGTGTCAATTTTAAAATATCTTTTATAATCCGCCAGAGACAGTTATAACTTCACCGCTCACGTAATCAGACAGATGAGATGCAAGAAATAGAATTGGACCAGCTGCCTCTTGAGGAGTTCCAAGCCTTCCAAGTGGAATCATCATTGTTGCAATATCTCTTATCTGTTTAGGTATTCCAAGAGATATAACTTCACCATCTTTGCTCATAGAGGCTCCTTCCTCTTTTGGAGCCGATAGTCTTGTATCTATTGCTCCAAATGCAATTGCATTGCATTGTACATTATATCTGCCCCACTCTTTGCTGATAGTTTTAGTTAATCCTATCATACCTGATTTTGCAGCTGAGTAGTTTGCCTGACCAGCGTTTCCTGTAGTTCCTGAAATTGAAGAGATATTGATAATTTTTCTTGCAACAGCTTTTCCCGTATTTTCAATCTCTTTTTTTGCAGCATCACAAAACCAAGGTTTTGCAGCTCTTATAATTTTAAAAGGGGCTTTAAGATGTAAATCTATAATAGTATCCCATTGTTTATCTGTCATTTTATGGATCATGGAGTCCCATGTAAAACCAGCGTTATTTATAATGATATGTATTGCTCCCCACTTTTGGGCAGCACAGTTGATAATGTTATTAGCAAAATCATCTCCTGTAACATCACCAATATATGATATTGCCTCTCCACCAGCATTTTGGATCTCGGTTACAACTTCTTGTGCAGGTTCGGGATCAATATCACTTATAACGACCTTTGCACCTGATTTTGCAAGCATGATAGCAGCAGCTTTACCAATTCCCCTACCAGAACCCGTTATAATTGCCACTTTATCTTTGAGCATCTGATCTAACATCTTTAGTATCTCCTTAAATTCAGTAATTATCATATGTAAAACTTAAGACTCTGCAGGATCTCCACAAAAGTTTTATATATTGTGTGTTGCTTATAATGAAGTATTAACGAAAACATTATCCAGAGATTTTCCGAGCCATTGCTCGCCCTATAAAACGAAATTTATCCCCAAGAGGAAACCTTGATAGCACAGTTTTCACAACACCTTTTGTAAATCTTGTCCTTTTACTATAATCAATTCTTACATCAACAATTACTGGCTGGCCTTTTTTTGCATGGTTTAATGCTTTAGTAATTGTAGTTTCAACATCTTGGTTATTTAGAATCTCCATATACTCTGCACCTGTAGCAATTGCTATACCTTTGATTTTTACATCTCCTAAAATAGTACATGTCTTTCTGTTATATGGGATCTCCTGACCTTGAGAAATCTGAGATAGCTCACCATCGTGAAAAACAAAATAGACTATTCCTAAATTTTCTGTAGAGGCTGTTAGTATCTCCATGCCTGTCATCAAAAATGCACCATCACCAACAATCCCTACTACCTGCTTGTTAGGATTTGCAAGTTTTGCACCTATTGCACCAGGCACACAATATCCCATACAGTTAAAATCAGTTGGGCTTATAAGATGTTTTGAATGATAATTGGTAAAGAGTTCGGCACATAAAAAAGTATGGTTGCCATCATCAAGAACTGTTATTGCATCGTTCTCCATATTTTCCCTAAGAGTTTTAAAAAAGAGAGCTGGGTTGACCTTATCTGTCTTATAATCGATCCACTCTTTAATATATGCGGCTTTGTCATCACGAATTTGACTCTGAATTTCACTGTTTTCTCTTTTAGGCATGATATTTTGCAGCTCATCAAAAAGCTGTTTAAGAGCATCTTCAGCATCAGAGCATATAGCTACTTTAGCAGGATAGTTTTTGTGAAACACTTGAGGGTTTATATCAATATGTATAAGATTGTCAGGAACTTTGACACCAAAACTTCCAGTTGGAATTTCGCTGAAACGAGTTCCAACCGCAAGAAGACAGTCGCAATTTGTAAAGGCATTTTCTGCTGCTGGTACAGAGTGTATTCCAAATCCCATTCCTGTGTGAAGAGGATGATCACCTGGAAAGACGCTTAATCCCTGCAAAGTCGTTGATACAGGAGCTTGCAGATACTCAGCAATTTTAATAGCGGCTTGTGTGGCATCTTTACTTCCCCATCCCAAAAAGAATCCAGGATGTTTTGAATCTGCCAATAATTTTGCAGCCTGCTTAATTTCGCTTATATCAGCAATAATAGTTTTGGGGAGGCGAGGTTTATAGCAGGTATAGTCTCCTACAGATTCTTGAAACAATTGGATATTTGCAGGAATCTCAATAAATACAGGTCCTGGCTCTCCTGAAGTTGCAACTTCATAGGCCTCAAATATAGTTGGGATAATCTCTTCCTGGTGTTTAATAAGATAGTCCTTTTTGGTAACGC
>JADFXA010000158.1 GCA_015233755.1 Desulfamplus sp.
CTGTTTTGCAAGGTTTGCAGTGGTATTTGTGAAAAGATACCAGGCTGTTAAAGAGACAATAGAGATGGCCGCAATCTGATAGATGGTTGCCCTGAATGTTGCGTTAGTCCATATAGACTCATTGCTTTGATTAATAGACTTCATCATGTGTCCCTGTATCAATTAACATAAATTGAGATTTGACAACTTTTTAAAAGTTGTCAAATCTATGCAGAGAAATCTCCAACAAAAAGCATAATTATGGGAATTTTATTTCCACAATTATACTTTAGCTCTTATATCTTACTTAAATGGTGGGGCATACATCAATCCACCGTTTGTCCAAAGCGCATTAAGACCTCTTTCAATGGCAAGCGGGGTAGATTTACCAACATTACGCTCAAAGGACTCTCCATAATTTCCAACATTTTTGATAATATTGTATGCAAATTTTTCATCAATGCCAAGTGCAGCACCATTACCCGGAGTTACACCAAGGAAACGTTTAATCTGTGGGTCTTCGCTTTTAAGCATTGCATCAACATTTTTTGATGTGATTCCATACTCTTCTGCTTGAATCATTGCAAGAACCGCAAAATTGACAATATCGTACCACTGATCATCGCCATGTCTTACTGCTGGAGCAAGAGGCTCTTTTGAGATTATTTCTGGAAGGATTATGTAATCTGCTGGCTTTCCAGTGCTGACGCGCTGGCTTGCAAGCTGAGAAGCATCAGATGTTAGACAATCACATCTGCCTGATGCGAAAGCCTGAACAATAGCTGTGGTGCTTTCAACTACAACTGGTTTCCACTCCAAACCATTTTTCTTAAAATAGTCAGCCGCATTTTGCTCTGTAGTTGTTCCTTGAAGAACGCATACAGTTGCGCCGCTCAACTCTTTAGCAGATTTAATTCCAAGAGATTTTGGCACCATAAAACCTTGTCCATCATAATAGTTTACAGTAACAAAATTAAGACCAAGTTGGGATTCTCTTGTTAGATTTCTGGTTGCATTACGGCATAAAACATCAACTTCACCTGCTTGAAGTGCTGTAAATCTTGTCTGTGATGAAAGCGGTATAAATTTTAACTTATCAGGTGTTCCAAAAACAGCACAAGAGATGGCTTTTGCTGAGTCAATATCAAGCCCTTGCCAGACACCTTTTGCGTCAGGACTTGCAAATCCGAAAAGCCCTTCATTTACGCCAACTTGAATAAACCCCTTTTTCTTAACATTATCAAGTGTTCCAGCAAATGAACTACCAGCAACAAGGATAAATAGAGCGGTAAATAGAACGGTCAACGCCTTAAAATACTTCATTTTTCAACTCTCCTTTTAAAATAAAATAACGGTTAAATAAGAGAACAATTCATCAAATGGGTACAGAGTTGACTCATAAAATGAATTGCCATCAGTGAATAAAACTACATTAAAAATAATTAAAACAAAGATGTTATAAATGTCAAAGGAAAAATTTAGCTTTCTAACATCTTAATGGCGAGCTTTGCGGTTCTTTTTGATGCTCCAGCATTTCCTAAGTATCTTTTCATCATAAGAAGACGTTTGTTTATTGAGGCAAGTTTTTCTGAATTGAGCATAGATAAGACATGCTTTGCAATTTTCTCAGGTGTTGCATCATTTTGGAGAAGCTCTGGAACAATAGGATAATTGGCAACAATATTTGGAAGGCCAATGTATGGAATTTTTACAATTTTTTTTGCAAGAAAATATGTAATGGGTGAAGTTTTATAGATAATCACCATAGGTAGGCCGCAAATAGCAGCTTCAAGAGTTACAGTGCCAGATGCGGCAATGAGAAGATCTGAGCATCTGAAAATTTCTGTAGGCCCGCCCCTTATAACCTCAAATATATTATCGTCTTGAGTATTTATATTAGCTTGATTATATGGCTCTAATATCTTGTTGAATTTATTAATATTAACCGATGAAGCAGCAGAAACAATAAATCTAATATTGTTTAGATTATTTATAACACTCTTAGCCCTATTATTTATAATAATTGCGGATTGAAGCATTATTTGAAGTAAATTTGCAATTTCAGATTCTCTTGAACCAGGCAAAAGACCAATAGTCAATTGAGTTAGTAAATTTGAATTATTAAGCGATTTAGATAATTCTTTTTCTCTTTTAACCTCTCTATAAAAGTCTAAAAGTGGGTTACCAACATAAGTTGCTGGTATCTTTTCCTTTTTAAATATCGTCTGCTCAAATGGAAATATAATCGCGGCATGATCAACATATTTTTTTATCTTTTTAAGCCTTGAGCTATTCCATGCCCATACTTTTGGAGTTATGTAATAGAGAACTTTGATTTTGTTTTTTTTTGCATATTCAGCAGCTTTAAGATTAAAACCCGGATAGTCAATGAGTATTAAAAGGTCAGGCTTTTCAAGAGTTATTTTTTTACGAAAAAGGTCAAAAGCTTGTTTTATTTGCTTAAATTGCTTTAAAACTTCGGTTACCCCCATAGCAGATAGCTCTTTTATATGAAAAAATAGCTCCATACCAGCCTGTTGCATAAGCTCACCACCAATGCCTGTAATAACTAAATATGGATTTGTTTTTTTTAACTCACTTATTAGGCTTGCGCCGTGAAGATCTCCTGAGGGTTCACCTGCGATAATTATTATATGTTTTTCTTTTTTCAATTATTAAAATACCCTGATTCAATCCTATTATTTTTGTTAAATTTTTATTTTTTTAACAATTGTTATATTCTTTCATCTTGAAGATAAAAATCGCTATCATCAATTGCAATAATTGATATTTTGTGAGCATCGGCTAATGAAACCATTTTATCTCTGTCAAATGAGATGCTTTTTCCAGCCTCTAAAACTAAAATTGATGCACCATATTGTGCCATAACTCTTATAGTTTCTGCCCCTGCTGATGGAAGATCAAAGCGCAAATCTTGTTGGGGTTTGGAAAGTTTAACAACTACAGCACCTTTATCTGTAAGAGACGCTCCTCTTTTTATGGTCTCATCTGTGCCGTCTATAGCTTCTATGGCAAGAACAGTACCATGTGAGATCACAACGCATTGACCAATATCAAGTTTTCCTATCTCTCTTGCGATTTTCCAGCCAAGCCTTATATCTTTTTGTTCAGCTTGATCTGGCTTTTTCTTTGTCCAACAACCTTTTGGAGAGATAAGTTCAGGCAGAAGAGATGTAGAAGGTCTTATGGCAATTCCCTCTTTTTCAAGCAAATCGGCAAATGATGTTAAAATTGAATCATCGTGGGTATTCCCTTTGGTAGCAATAAATGCAATTGCCTTAAAATCTGGCTTAATATCTGTAAAAATTTTTGTCTTTTTAACACTACCAAGCATAACAGATTCAGTAACACCATTTTTTTTGAAAAATTTTAATAGCCTGCCAACTTGCCCAAGATGCAACCATTCAATTTCAGCAACATCTCTTTCAATCTCTCTTGATGCCTCCTTGATGTAAGCAGCTGCACAAACTTTGTATCCTTTTTCTGATGCTTTTTTAGCAAATAGAAGCGGAAATTGCCCACCGCCTGCAATAAGTCCAATTGGTTTCATAGATTTAATGGTATTATAACAATTTTGTTAGATGGTAAGATATTGAAACAACAGGAAAATATCCATTTTT
The DNA here is from genome assembly GCA_015233755.1 of Desulfamplus sp. Lineage (GTDB taxonomy): Bacteria > Desulfobacterota > Desulfobacteria > Desulfobacterales > Desulfobacteraceae > Desulfamplus. The sequence continues at coordinate 3,621 of JADFXA010000158.1, forward strand.
TTTTATTATCTTGTAATGCCACGAGCTGAATTTTCTATGAAATTAATAAAATTAATAACCTCTGGTATCTGCTCAACCTCAGCTCTTACCCTCTCAGAGGCTTGTTTTACTGTAAGTCCTATTCTAAATACAATCCGGTAAGCTTTTTTAAGATTTGAAATCGTATTTTTTGAAAAATTTTGCCTTCCAAGACCAACATTATTAAGTCCGTGAAGAGTTGCTCTGTCGCCAGCAGCAATTACATAAGGTGGAATATCTTTTACTATTGCCGATTTTCCTCCAATATAGGCATAATCACCAATTTTTACAAATTGATGTATTGCAACAAGCCCACCTATTGTTACATAATCTCCCAATTCTATATGACCAGCAAGAGTTGCGTTGTTGGCAAGAATAACACCTTTCCCTGTTTTGCAGTCATGGGCAATGTGAGTATATGCCATAAGATAATTATTTTCGCCAACTTCTGTGTGACCACCACCAACTTCAGTGCCACGATTTATAGTTACAAATTCACGTATAATAGTTCCTTTTCTAATTGTTAGAAAAGTCTTTTCCCCGTGAAATTTAAGATCTTGTGGTGCAGCTCCAATCGATGCGTATTGAAAAATTCTACAATTTTCTTCTACAGTAACATATTGGTCAATTGTGGTATACGGTCCTATCTCAGTGCCAGAACCAATACGCACATCACTTTTAATTATAGCATATGGACCGATAGAGACATTAGGTTCTATTTCCGCAGAGGGGTCAATGATTGCCGTAGAGTGGATCATAAAATCGTTTTCCTTAATTTGTATTTATTATACAGCTTTCGTTTGTAAGTTGAGTTTTTCACTATATAAAAGCTAAATTTATTCTCGTTTAAAGTATATTTCAAATATTTGACAACTCTTTACAAATTGCCAAATCTATTAGTTTTAATTTTTAGGAGTTAGTTTCTTTTCCAACTCAATGATTTTTTTACGTATGGCAGGTAGTTTGGGCAAAATAGAAGCAACTTTTAGCCATAACTTATGAGGCATCGCTGGAACGCCCGAAACAATTTGCCCAGATTCCAAATCGCTTAAAACACCAGCAGCAGGTCCAACAATAGCACCATCACCAATTCTAAGGTGTCCTGATATTCCAGCTTTCCCGGCAAGAATAACCCTTTTTCCAATAACAGTGCTTCCAGCAATTCCAACTTGTGCAACAATTAAAGAGTGTTCTCCAACTATCACATTATGGGCAATATGGACAAGATTGTCTGTCTTAACTCCTTTTTGAATCCATGTACGTCCCAATGTGCCTCTGTCAATTGTATTACAAGCTCCAATCTCGACATCATCATCAATTTGGACAAACCCTGCATGAGGTATCTTTTCATTTACCCCACCTCCACCAGAGCTATCTTCTATATCTGAGCTATCTTGAGTAAATCCAAATCCATCGCTTCCAATAACTGTACCAGAGTTTATAATAACCCGTGAACCTATTTTTGTTCTCTCCATTATTGTGACATTTGGCTTTATTACAGTATTATTACCAATTACTACATTATCACCAATATAAACGCCGTGCATTATTTCGACATTATCTCCAATTCCAACGCAATCTCCTATAGTTACATGGTGCCCTATTGTGAGACTATTATTATAAATAAAGTTTTTACCAATAACACTATCTTTAGCAATGGTTTGGTTGGGTTTCTTTGAAGGGTGAAAAAGGGATAAAATTCTGAAAAATTTACGTTTTGGGTTTTTGGTTTTTATTAGAGATAACGAAAGAAGTATTTTTTTGTCAAATCTTAATGCTTGGGTATCACTATCTTTTTTATTAGCAAACTCTTCTGACAACAGAATATCAAAATCCTCTGGAACAATAACTGCCCCTGCACACGTTCGATCTAATGCTTTCAAAAATTTTGGATCAGAGGCAAATGTTATTTCGCCTTTCTTTGCTTCATAAAAAGATGAGACCCCAAATATTTCAAGAGTCTCATCTCCAATCACCTTACCATCAATCTTATGAGCTA
>JADFXA010000159.1 GCA_015233755.1 Desulfamplus sp.
AATTAAAGGTAGTATTGATATTTTTAAGAAAAAAAATTTAGATGAAAAGACCAAAGAGACTATGATTGTATATGTTGATGATGAGATTCAACGTCTAAGTCGTCTTGTTGATGAGTTTCTTCTCTTTGCAAAACCTAAAAAACCAGTTCTTTCTAAAGTCTCTATGTTATCTTTTTTAACTGAAACCACAGAAAAGTTACGGTTTACAGTTCCAGATAAAAATATTAAAATCTCTCTTAACGTTGAAGATGCTTATGTAGAGTGTGATGTAATGCTTATGGAGCGCGCTATCCTAAATATTCTTAAAAATTCAGTTGAACACTCTATCCCAGTAGATATAGATACTAATTCTGAAAACGGATATAATAATAACACTCAAGATGAATTACAGGTTTCTATCTATGATGCCTACATAGAAATAGACGGCAGACCTCAAGAGCCAATAGGTTCAAAATACATTATCGAGATAAAAGATAGAGGGAAAGGTATTGAGGAATCAATTATTGAAGATATTTTTAATCCTTTTTTCACTACAAGAGCAAAAGGAACAGGTCTTGGTCTTGCCATTGTAAAGGATATTGTGGGTGTACACAATGGGACAGTAATGGTCAGAAATAGACCATCTGGCGGGGCAGCTTTTGAAATAAAAATAATGGCTCAACCAGTTCCTTCATTTTTTTTAAAATAATTTAGTAGATTTCCTACAAAATTTGAATTTAATCTTTAGTTTATTGGGTATAAAATTAAATTTTTCAATAGGTCAGAATAGATATTAAGATCGAATCTTAACATGTTAGAATATATGGAGATATGCTAAAAAATGGCTAATATACTGATAGTAGATGATGAAGAACGTATCAGAATGATATTAAAAATTATGCTTATATCCCAAGGACATATCATTGAAGAGGCATCAGATGGCCAAGAAGCCTTTGAGAAGCTACAAGATGGTTTCTTTGATCTTGTTATTTCTGACATTCGCATGGACAAGCTTGATGGAAGAGGTTTACTAAAGAAAATAAAAGAGAATGATATTGCTTGCCCTTTGGTATTCATTACAGCCTTTGCTTCAACAGAATCTGTAATTGAGGCTCTACATCTTGGAGCAGTTGATTATCTTGTTAAGCCGTTTGAGGAAAAAGATGTTCAGGTAGCTGTTGAAAGAGCTTTAGGTATGGGAAAAATTCTTAATGAGAACCGAAGGCTTAAACATGCACTTATTAAAAATGGAGCTGATGAGCGTCCAGTTTTTTTCTCTTCTACTATGAAAGAGATAGAATCTATGGCAATTCAGGTTGCTCAAAGTGATGCCACTGTCTTGATAACTGGAGAATCTGGCACTGGAAAAGAGGTTATAGCTAAACTAATACACAACTCAAGCAGCCGTGCGTCTCAAAGATTTGTGGCGGTCAACTGTGCGGCTATTACTGAAACTCTTGTTGAGGCTGAACTTTTTGGACATGAAAAAGGCTCTTTTACTGGTGCAAACAGCAGAAAAGAGGGTAAATTTGAGTATGCTGACGGTGGAACACTGTTTCTTGATGAGGTCGGGGAGCTTCCATTTAATTCACAAGCAAAACTTTTAAGAGCTATTCAAGAGAGAAAGTTTCAAAGAGTAGGAGGAAATAGCGAAATTCCAGTTAATACACGTATTATTTGTGCAACTAATCAAGATTTGGGACGCATGGCTGCTGAAAAAAAATTTAGACAAGATTTATATTATAGACTTGCAGTGTTTCCAATACATGTGCCACCTCTGAGAGAGAGAAAAGAGGATATTACTCCTTTAACTCGTCTATTTATCGAAAAATTTGCAGATAGCCGTAATTTGACGGGAGAGATTATTACAAAAGGAGCGGCAAGAAAACTCAACGAATATTCTTGGCCCGGCAATGTAAGAGAGCTTGCAAATGCCATCGAAAGAGTTATGATTTTAAAATCTGGTTCACTTCCCATTACAACTGATGATCTGAAATTTATATCTATTGGTGTATCAGAAAAACACGAAGTTCAAGAGAACCTATTTCATATACCTCCTACAGGTATTGATTATGATGAGATTCAAAAAAATATAGTTCAGCAAGCTCTTGATATGACTGCAGCAAATCAAAGTAGTGCAGCAAGGCTTCTTGGACTTTCAAGGGCTCGTTTTAGAACTTTACTCAAAATGCTTGAGGAGGGTTGATATTGATATTGGCTTGCAAGATATTTAGTGGCTGCAAAGTTCCGATGAATAATTCTAAGCATAGTTATACAAATTTCTGCACAAAAATTTGTATAACTATCTTATATGTTATCATATTAATATCATTTAGTTTATTAGATGCTGATTCATCAGAGCGATCTGGCTCTTATAGTTCTGATGCCTTTAATATTGACTTTATTAGTGAAGATGCCGCTATTGACGATACCATGCTGATGTTTGTAGGCGAAGAACTTGATGTCGTAACTGTTGCTTCCAGAACTGCAGAATCTCCATCTACAGCTCCAGCAGTTGTAAGCGTTGTGGATCATAATGATATTGTAAATTACGGATACAAAACCCTTGCAGAAGTGCTTTCCTCAATACCAGGGTTTTATATTTCAGATCAAGGTATGGGTTCTCTTCCATATTTAAGAGGAATCTCTAACGGTATTTTGATTTTATATGATGGCGTTCCTGTACCAACTGGCGGGCCAAGAAGTTATTATCCCTTAGACCATGAGCTTTCATTAAATAGTGTTAAACGTATTGAAGTTATAAGAGGTCCGGGTTCTGTGCTTTGGGGGGCTGACGCTTTCGCTGGAATAGTTAATATTGTACCTTTTAGAGGAAAAGATGTAACATCAAAACCTGTATCTGTAAAATATAGCCAAAAAAAATATAGCCAAAAAGATTATTTAGTTAGTGGGAAAGCAGAACTTTCTGCTGGTTCAAAAAGGAGTATCAAAGGTTTTGCAGACGCTGGATGTAAAGGAAAAAATTGGGACGCTTATTTATCAGCTTATGGTGGACAAAACCAATATGATAATGGCATTCCTGTTAACGTTATATTTTCAGAAAAAGATGGAAAGTCTATAGTCGGTAATAATGAGACTATTGACAATTCTCAATATCGTGAATTTACAGCTAATTTCAATTTTAAAGACTCTTTTTCACTTTCAGGAAGGTACTCTGACTTTAACAAATATGATGCTCAGACTTTAAGTGATGCCGTATCTTATGGTTGGTTAAGTGAAAAAAAAGTTCCAGCAAATCACATAAAGGCAAACTACTCCACAATCTGGGGAGGCTCTCACTGGAATATGACAGCTTATTACCAAGATGTCTCTTATGATCAAATGTATGCAAAGCAAACTTCGATAGAAGAGGATTTTAGTATATTTTATGGAGAACTATTGTGGGATCACCGTTTTTTTAAAAGAGGTTTGATTACAGCCGGTATCTCTTATCGTGAAAATGATGTCCAAAGTGGCTGGGGTTTTATGCCTGAATATTTGCTGTCAGGGTCTTATTTTAAGCAGCAAATTAAGAAGGTTGATTATAAAAACAGCCTTCAATCTCTTTTCTCACAATACAGACACCCATTTTCTTGGGGAGAAATTTGGGCTGGATTTAGATTTGACGACAACTCTATGTATGAAGATTATGCACCAAGTTATAGTGTTGGTATAAACATACCACTAACTGATAAATGGAGAGTAAAAACAGCATTTGGAACCGGATATAGAACACCATATTCTCAACAATGGACGGGTAAGGAGATCTTGACAAGAGATGAGGTATCAACACTTAATCTACAGGCTGAATGGATTTCAAATCAAGGAGATACTCTATCTGCTACTGCATATATGAGTCGTCTTTCAGATAATGTTCAAACTGACCCTTATGCGACCTTATCAGCCCCCTCTGATCAAGATTTTTCAGGAGTTGAACTCTTTTGCAAAAAAAAGTTTGCTGAAAAATTAGAGATATATACATCTATTTCAAAGATATTGTATTCAGGGGCTGATTACAATTTTAGTGTTTTTGAGAAATCTATTTTAAGACCTGATGGTAGCCATGTCGATACTTACCGTAACTGGACCGAAGAATATGAACTCGGTGCTGATTTTATTGTTAACGGTGGTTTCTTATGGCACTTTAACTCAAAAGTTGATTTTAACCTAAATGCTTTCTGGACAACGCCGATAAAATATACATATAAAGAGAACACTATTACTGGAGAGTATAATAATCCAATGCTTCTTAATAGTGAAATAAGGGTGAAAAATATTCCTTATGATGATTTTATGATTGCAGTTGGTTGTAAAAATATTCTTGATGGGGAATTTACCTATCCTGGCTTTTACGGTGTTGTGAAAGGTGATCCTTTGACAGGTTATGCTGTAATTAGATATTCGTTTTAGACATAGTCGTCTTTAGGGGCTTATTGTGGATGGCTGTAAAAAAATACTGAATAAATGTAGATGTGGCCTATTTTTTGCTTCCTTAATTAATTTAAGAATCAAAATATTAAATATGTTAGTGGTAATTTAAGTTAAGTTTTATAGGAATTACTTATTATGAAAAACAAAATTACAAAATATGTAGTAGCAATTCAAATTTTGATGTCATCATGTTTTGCATTTGAATCTATGGCATTTAATGACCTTGAAGCTGGCGCTTATCTTTGGAAACTAATTAATGAAGCCCGTTTAAGACCAGTAAAGACGATTGAAGCATACGGAATTGACTATGAGAGTGCTAAACGAGCACTGGGTGATGATAGTTGGATTCTTGAGTTAGAAAATGGGCTGCCACCGTTAGCATGGAATGCAACACTTGTAGAGACGTCTTCAGAACACAATATTGATATGATAAACCGTCAATATTACAGCTATAATTCACCAGAGGGTCTATCTTTTAACGATCGTATTGTAAATAGTGGTTATAATCCTCTTTTGACTGGAGAGAGCCTATCTATACTCTCATTTTATCTATACGTTGATCCAATAAAAGCTGTGGAAGGAATTTTTGAAAATATGCTCAGAGACGAGCTAAATCCTGACTTGGGTTATCCTAAAAATATCTTTAGTAAAAATTTTACTGAAATTGGTATATCATTTGTATCAACATTACTCTCAATCGAATCAGATTCACCTCAAAAACAGTCCACTATAAATGCCTACTTAGTAACAGCCGATTTTGGAAAACCTATTGAGACAAGAGTTTATATTATGGGTAATATATACAATATTGGTGAAAATCAACCCACGGAATTAAACCCTTTAATACCTAACCAAGAGTTTGACAATAAAAATAACTATGCAGCACAATTATTAAGCTACAAATCATGGTCTCCTCAAAAAGCTAATGATAACTTTATTTTATTGATTAATAACTTTATAGAAGGCTCGAGAGTTGAAGTCTCACACGGAAATCTTGGAGCTTATCAGATACAGATACCTACAAATACATTCTATTCTATTGAGCTTTATAGGAAAATTCCAGATAATAATATTCCACATGGATGGGTTCAAGGAGAACTTCTAAAACGCATCATTAATATAGGATTGAATGTAAATAAAATGGTCGATTTTGGAATAAATTAGACGTCAATAATGTGAATCTAATCAAGAAAAATATATTAACTGTAAAAAAC
>JADFXA010000015.1 GCA_015233755.1 Desulfamplus sp.
CTTTGATATTAATTTGACGGCATTGGTCAAAGTTGCAACTGGGGCAGCCAAAATTTTCATAAATCTTGAGGAGATAAGATATACAAGAAGCCCTGCTGCAAGGAGAATGAAAATATTATATCCAACATACCATATAACTAAATTCATGATTTTGCTTGTACCAGCAATAATCAAAAGGTGTCCAAGCCGTTTTCCATTAAACATAATGGTTTTATGGGATTCAATATATTGGGTACAATGGTTTAAACCATCAGGCAAAAGTTCTTTACTCTTTAGCTCATCAAGAGTAATAGAGCCGTTTTTTTCGATATTTGAATTATTTGCTATATAAGAAGCAAAGAGTTCGTTTTTATCATTATAAACGCCTGCGGCAAGAATATCGTTGTTCTCCTTTAAAGAGCTTAAAGTCTCTTCTGCTGCCTCTGGATCGTTAAAATATAGCGGAGCTTCGATATGTGTCTCAACTAAAGCAGTAAGAGACGATGCTACATAATTGATTGTTGATTTCATTATGTGAAGGTCATTGATAACAAAAAAAGAACCAGCAAAAAGAAGAGCTGCTACATTGCTTATGAAAATCATCATAAACATTTTGGTTTTAAGGCTCTGCTTTGACAAGAACAGGTGAAAAAGCCGTCTGTGCATACGCATTTTTTCTAATGGATTAATGCAGTAATCTTTTTGTTTATTACCTAATATGCTGCAATCAATAAGGATTTCCCAGTCAGATTTTTTTTTAGAGAAGAGTGTGCTTTGATCGGAAATAGTTTGGTCTCTCTTAAATAGGTTCATAATTTTCCCCCTTTTTTATTCAGCTCTTGACCTATCTGTTTTACTTCTTGTCCAATGCTCTTTATTCCTTCTCTAATCTTCTTTATTCCCTTACCAATTATCATTTCCTGATCACTTTTTTGAGATTTATCGCTATTTTCAGATTTCACATTAGAAGATTCTACAATTTTACCCAATTTAAGAAGATGTGAGCTTATTTTTATGCCTGATAGTTCTTTTGATTCCATATTTATTTCAAATCCGATTCTGTTATTGGCTTTTTTGAAAAAATTGATTATCCCCCCATTTTGAGCAAATCCTTCAAAATCACCAATAGTTAGAATTGGTTTGCCTTTAAGTTTATCAAGCAGAGGCTTTATCTGTTTTTTCTCCGAAGAGTTGATGATTAAGATTTGAATCTTTCCGACAATTTCAATAGCAGAGTAAAGATTTTCAATAGCTGGATAGTGGATAATCTTAAGTTGCTTACCATAAAATAGACGATCTATAAATGGTTCAAAAAGCCCTTGATACTCATTTTTACCCAAAATAGCGATTGTAAAATCATTTGAATTGTTACCAAAAGATTTAAAGTCCCACTCAATGAAATCTGTAAATTTAATTATCATTGCAGCTTGAATCTCTTGTTTTGAAGGTTCTTGAGCTTCGGCTGAATAAGGTTGCAAAAATAGAATCTGCAAGAGTGAATTAAGAGCAATAAACAGAATTATCATCTTATTTTTAAATTTTCTGAGTAAAGTCGTAATCATCAAAATTTCCAATTTAAGCCGATATAGTAAGTTGGGTTTTCTAAAGATATATTTTCAGAATTTTGAAGGTTATAGTAATATCCTGCGGCTGGCACATCATTATCAAAGATATTTTCCCCTTTAACTATTAAGGAGAAATTTTTAGTTAAATGGTATCTTGCACCTATGTTGAATACAAATCTATCATGATTAAAAAGATCGGTTGGTGATTTTGAATTCTGGTCAGGCAATGGATTTTCCAACTCTGCTGTCAAATTTTGTTGTTCCTCTGATATTTGATCAGTTTGCTCTTGCGTATTTGCATTTGCCTGAGAACTACTCTCCCCAACCGTATCAGTCGCGTTATTAAAAATAGCTCCTAATGAGATGTCCAATTTTTCATTCATAAAGGATTTGGTTATGTTCATCTTCACTGTATGCTCTGGAAATGCTTTCCAAAGATCACCTGTTTTATCCACAAGATGAGGATTAACCTCAGTGTCATCTTTCATGTTGCATGGCTGTGAAAAAGAGTAGGAGACCTCCATTGTAGTATCGCTTACTGGATTATAAGTTAAAGATGCTTCAAAACCTGAAGATATAAACTCGTCGGTAATTTGGCTATCAACAAATCCATCTTCATCTTGATCCATTAGTATAAATATCGTGTTATCAAATATGTTGCTGTAAATATTTAAATTAAATTGAAATTTCCGATTCATAAAATCTTGGTGATAACTTAACTCATAACTTTCTACCTCTTCTGAGACAATAGGAGCACCACCGCTAAATGAATTTAGATATTTCATTATAGTTATATAGTCAGAGTTGTGATATCCCTCTTGATATACAAATTTAATTATTTTATGTTCATCAATATCATAAGTAATTCCCAATCTTGGTATTAGAGCATACCCAAACCCCCCATCTACACTAAGATCTAAAGAGTCTGGAGGAATGTACATAGCCTGTCCGCCATCCCCACTTACAGTAAAACCCTCAACATTTTTAAAGCTATTTGAAGAGTCATAATTGGTATCATACCTAAGACCTGCCAAGAGTGTTAAATCTTTTGTTAACTGATAGTTATCTTCAAAAAATAGAGATGCTTCAAACCACTTTAGTTCTGCTTTCGTATCAACCATAAAATCACCATTTTCTGTAGCTATTGATGGAAGATAGATTGAAACACGGTCAGACTCAAATTGCTTAAAACAAGTTGAACCTCCAAAAGCCACCCTATGGTTTGAAAATCTTGTAGTTTTAAATATAAGGTTTGATTTAAGTTGAATCTCTGAATCAAGGTCAAATGTCTCTGAAGAGAAATATGCTGGGTCATACTCAAAATATTGGATAGGTAGTTCTATTGTCAACTTCTCAGTATCAGTAAGGTCAAGATTTAACTGTGGAAGTATGGCCATAGTTTTCATACCAACATGTTTATTAGAAAAAGGCTGGTAATAAATATTATTAGAAGGTTCTGTAGTTTGATTATCAACTGTTCCGCTACTATCAGAAGATGTAGTTGGTTGAGTTGTTTGATTTTTAGTAACTGGTCTCCAAGGTAATGTAGATTCAACCTCTTCGTTTTGAAAAAAAGTAAATAAATGAAAATTATCTCTCTCCCAATTTAAAGAAAAACGGCTGTTTATAGTAGGAAAATAGTTATCGTTTATTGTGCTTTGGTTAGCAGCGTTACTGTTTCCAGACTCACTAATTCCATCTGATTTTACAGCACCAGCATAGATAAAAGCATCTCCATACTCTGAAGATGATACTCCATAACCAGTCTCAGTTTTGATAAGCCCATCATTTAAGCCAGCTTCTGTGTTAATAAATCCACCTTGATTATCTCTACCGTTTTTTTGAATCACGTTTATAAACCCATTTATAGAGCCGCTACCGTGAATAATTGAACACGGCCCCTTTAAAACCTCTATACGTTCAAGATCGCCAAGAAGTGGAAGATTAAGGTTTGTGTTGATTCCTGTTCCACTGCTTACATTCATGTTTGTGCCATTTACCATAAAAAGTGTAGTTGAGTTAGACGGCGACGCAATTCCCCTTGCTGAATAGAGAGAGCCAGCGCTATAAGCTCTTGAAATATTTACACCAGGAACATAATATTCAAGAAAATCAGAGATACTTGATGAATAGGAGTTTTCCATTTTTTCTTGTGAAATAAGGTAGATAGAACCTGGGGCTTTTTCAGGAGGAGTGTCAAAAAAAGTTGTAGAGCTTACCTCAATTGCCATTAGCTGCTCTATGCTCAAATCAACAAGAGCCTCTACAGAGCTTCTGGACTTTGAGGATTCTGCCATGCTGAATATAGGATACAAAAGAGAGGCAGTAATTAGAACAATATTGAAAAACAATTTTTTTAAAGCATCATAATAAAGCATCATAAGTTCACCAAGCCTAAGGTTTTCCAACTTTTTAAAAGCTTTCAAACCTTAATCAATTTATCTTACTCTGTCCAAGCACATCCCTAATTGTCTGTCCAAGCTCCTGCATAGATACAGGTTTCATCAAATAGGCTGCAATACCCGTATCTTTTGCCTTATCTTCGTTTAATTCAGCACTATAACCACTTGACACAATAATTGGAATATCAGCTCGTATTTGCTTAACTTTTTGGGCAAGTTTTGCACCTGTCATATTTGGCATTGTCATATCAGTAATTATAAGATCAAAAGCAGATGGATTAGCCATAAAAAGCTCAAGAGCCTCTTCAGGGTCGCCTTTACTCTCAACATTATATCCAAGCCTTTCAAGCATCTCATTGGTCATATCAACAATAAATTCATCATCATCAACAATAAGTATCCTTTCTGTTCCATAATATAAGTTATCTTGAAAGGCTTCTTTTTCATTATCAGTTTTAGATTTTTGTTCATGAAGAGGCAATACAATGGTAAAGGTTGTACCATGCGATGGCTTACTATGAACCGTGATCACACCGCTATGATTCTTAACAATTCCGTGAACGACAGCAAGCCCCATACCCGTCCCTTTATCAACTGGCTTTGTTGTAAAGTATGGGTCAAAGATTTTATCCATTATCTCAGGAGCAATTCCTATACCACTATCGGTTATTGTTATCTTTAGATTTTCAGATTTATCAACTACGATGTTTTCTACATTAATATCAATTTTACCCTCTTCCATCTTTTCCATTGCATGAGATGCGTTAATACAGAGATTTATAATAATTTGATGAATCTGAGTAGAATGTCCAAGGATTGTGTCGTTAATCTCGGGCTGAATATTTCCTCTAATTTCTATGTTTGAAGGTATAGTTGCCTTTAATAGCTGAATAGATTCTCTTACAATTGGAGCTACATTTATCGGTTTAAGCTCCATATCGGTTTTGCGACTAAAACTTAGAAGTTGCTTAACAATACTTGATGCTTTTTGTCCAGCAGCTCTAATAGCCTCAATTTTATGGTATGCGGAAGTGTGTTGTTCTATATCTTCCATAGCAAGTTCGGCATTACCAAGCATAATGTTAAGAATATTGTTAAAATCGTGTGCAATACCGCCCGTCAAAGTTCCGATAGATTCCATTTTTTGAGCCTGACGAAGTTGACTTTCAAGCATTTTCTTTTCGGTTACATCTCTTAATACGCCTTCAATACCTGAAATATTACCGTTCTCGTCTTTAAAGAAATGAGCATTTGTTGAAGCCCACCAAATAGTTCCATCTTTTCTCTTTAACTTTTCTTCATAATTATTTACATAACCTTTTTGTTCAACCGTAGAGAGAAAATCGTCTCTTTCATAAGGGTTTATGTAAAATAGGTCAGTCACTTTTTTACCGATTACCTCCTTGACACTATAACCAGAAATAGCTTCAGATGAGCGTGACATGAAAAGAATATTTCCCTCCATATCTGTCCTGTAAACAATGTCTGGTATGTTATCAATAAGAATTCGATATTGTTCTTCGCTTTTTTTAAGTGCTTCCCTTGCCTTTTGATGTTCTTCTAACTCAACTTGTAAAGAAGCATTGACAACTGATAACTCCATTGTCCGCTCTTTAACTCTCTTTTCAAGCAAGCTGTTTGCAGTAATTAAACGAATATTAAGATAACAAATAGAGTAAGTTAGAATCATTGCCAACAGAACGTACAGCTCTAAATAAATGGTATCGCATTTCCAAACAGCCTTTATTACGCCTATTTTTCTACCATTATATTTAACATCAGATTCAAGTTTTATTTTGGGTATAAGATGCATTAAGGTCAAAAATCGCTCACTCCAATTTTTCACATATCCTTCAGCACTTCTAAAAAGCTCGCCTTTATTATCAACTACAGTAATTATCTTGTAGTTATGGGATTTGCAGGCAAGTGAGAGATACTCTTCAGAACCTTCGGGGTTTAAATTCCAAAGAGAGTTGGAGATAACAACGGCGTGTTGTTCTATGCGATAACGAGCTTTTTTATATTCATATTTTTCATAAAAAAAGACAAATAAACAAAAAGAAAATAAGAATACAATGGCAGTTGCCAATGTAAGTGTCTTATAATCAAGAGAGTTATATTTCAATTTGTTAATTCCTTTTTTTATGGAGAATTTTTAATAGAAAAAAAGAAACAATAAAGCTATGAATTTAACAAATTTAAAAAAATGTGAAATCATCCATAGCTTGTATAAATATTGAACTAATCCATATAAATAATATCTACGCCATTGGGTATTGAAAACTCAAAGAGAGCATCATCAAGATCAGTAAAGTTGATATTGCTGAAAAGAAGCTCTGTAGCATCACCGTAACTATTAAAAGTTACCACTTTTTTAATGTTATAATTATCTTTTGCAACTGTGAAAGTTATGGAAGAGATATCAGGATTCTTCTTTTTAGGAATCATTGTCATTTCAATTATAGAATTATCAGCACTGTTTATTGTTATGTTGTAGTTTTTCCTCATAGTTGAAATATCAGATAGAAAAGCACCTCCTGCCCCCTCTTTAAAAAACTTATCAGCACTTCCCTTAGTTACCTGTTTTTCATCTGGCTTGTAAATCCAAAGATTGACTCCATCACTGATTATCTGGTGAACCTCAGGGGCTGTATATTCCCATCTCATCATACCTGGATGGCTGAAAAATACCTTTCCAGAGGCACTCTCTGTTGTCTCAAGTGCTTTAAGAATTGATGTCTGTTCATAGGAGGCGCTAAACTCCTTGCCCGAATATCTTTGCTCAATTGCGGTCAAAATTTTATCTTTCTCTGCGTCCGTAGTATTAGCAGCAAAAAGTATTGTGCTATTTACAATAAAAGTAAGCATAGCTAATGCAAATATAACCTTCATCTTAATTATTTTAAAAAACTTGTCTCTATTTTTTATATAAGCTCTCATTTATTAATCTCTCCCTCTATTATATCTGTTATTATAATAATTTAGATAACTTATCTATTTCAATAGTTTATCAACCTCTATTCTGTTGTCCTTTGCATAGAGTCTTCTAAGCTTTGGTTTCTCTATTTTACCCGTAGCGTTTCTTGGAACATCTGCAAAAATTATCTTTCTTAACCGCTTGTATCGTGACAGACCATAACCAAATTCAGTTATCTCCGCTTTTGTTAATGTCATTCCAGGTTTTGCACTTATAATACCTGCTGGAATCTCTCCAAGACGTTCGTCTGGAACTCCAATAACTGCAATATCTTGAATTTTAGGATGCTGCATAAAAAAATGTTCAATCTCTACAGGGAATATATTCTCTCCTCCACAAATAATGACATCTTTTTTCCTGTCAACAAGCCATATAAAACCATCTTTATCATATCGTGCAATATCGCCTGTATATAGCCAACCATTGATTATTGTCTTTCTTGTGGCTTCAGGATTTTTGTAATACTCTTTCATAACTCCTGGCCCTCTTACAAGAAGCTCGCCACTCTCTCCAGGCGGTAAACCATTACCAGAACCATCAACTATCCGACACTCCCAATCGAATCCAGGCAGACCTATTGCCCCTATTTTATGGCTGTTTTCAACACCAAGATGGACACAACCAGGTCCTGTTGATTCTGTCAAACCATAATTTGTATCATATTCATGGTGAGGAAAATACTCTTTCCACTCCCTAATAAGACTTGGCGGAACAGGCTGTGCTCCAATATGAAGTAATCTCCATTGGTCAAGGTCATAATCTGCAAGGGCAACCTTATTACTCTCAATAGCTATCAAAATATCATGTGCCCAAGGCACAAGAAGCCAGACAATAGTTGCTTTCTCTTCAGAAACAGCTTCAAGTATCCACTCTGGTTTAACCCCTTTTAGGATAACAGACTTTCCACCTACAATAAAACTTCCCATCCAGTGCATCTTTGCACCTGTGTGATAAAGAGGAGGAATACAAAGAAAAACATCGTCATGTTTCTGTCCATGATGGTTGTTCTCAACATAACAGGCATGCTCAAGGTTACGATGAGTTAAAAGCACGGCTTTAGGTGTTCCTGTGGTGCCAGAAGTAAAATATAGAGCTGCATCATCTTCAATACTAATTTCCACATGATTAAAAAGAGAATTGGAGTAAAGTGATGCCTCTGTTCCTCTCTGTTTGCTATCTAAAATTAACCCTTCTTCGACTATCCTTAACTCTGATTGAGTTCTCTCTGACTCAAAAAATTTAGTCATATTTGAGTCAAAGTTATTTGTCTCTGAGTCTGACTGAATAAAAATATGGTATGGAACAGCGTAGGATGGGCAATGTTTTGGGTCTCCTGCAAAAACCCATGTGTGAACTGTCGATTCAAGAATTGTCCTAATGCTAAAAAGCCTCTCAATAAACTCCTCTCCAAATATAAAGACTTTTGCCTCAGCAACCTCTGTGCAAAGAAGTATCTTGTCCGATTCAAATCTAAAGTTTAACGGAACAGCCAACGCACCAGTGCTTAGAATACCAAAATATATAGGAAGCCACTCTAAACAGTTTGTCATAAGTTGAACGACCTTATCACCTTTTTTAATACCCACGTCTAAAAGAGCTTTGGCAAAACGGTTGGAAGATGTGTAAAACTCATGCCATGTAATTTCTCGTCTAATATGGTCTGCTGGCGATCGCTCAATTAGGGCGACTTCATCTTTGTAAACACGGCTATTTCTGGCTAAAATTTCTGTTATAATCATTTTATTATACTTTTTTATCCATTGGGCTTGATATTGTTGTTATAATTAAAAAAAATTTACTTAAAAAAAATCCCGCTGTGAAATATAGAACACAGCGGGATAATATTGCAAGATAGTTTTATTTAGTAATTCTAATTTTAAAAACAATATAAATAGAATTGACAACTTTTTAAAAGCTGTCAATTCTTTAGAAGTTATTATTTTTTACCAACTTCTTCAAAATCAGCATCAACAACATCATCATCTTTATTAGCAGATTTAGCACTACTTCCAGTACCACCAGCCTGAGTGCTATCCTGTGCTGCCTGTTGATACATTGCCTCTGCTAACTTATGAGATGCTTGAGTTAGAGCCTCAATCTTCTTTTTGATTATCTCTGCATCATCCCCATCTTTTGCCCTTTTAAGCTCTGCAAGAGCATCTTGAATTTTATCTTTTGATGCAGAATCTACCTTATCACCATGCTCATTTAAAGTTTTTTCACACTGATTTATCAGAGACTCTGCTGAATTCTTGGCATCTACAAGTTCTCTTTTCTTTTTATCTTCATCAGCGTGAAGTTCAGCATCGCGAACCATTCTCTTAATCTCTTCATCAGAAAGGCCGCTTGCAGCGGTAATACGGATTGACTGCTCTTTTCCAGTAGCTTTATCTTTTGCAGATACATGAACAATGCCATTTGCATCAATGTCAAAAGTAACTTCAATTTGAGGCACGCCGCGAGGAGCTGGTGGAATATCAGAAAGCTCAAATTGACCAAGTGTTTTGTTGCCAGCAGCCATCTCTCTTTCACCTTGAAGAACATGAATAGAAACAGCTGGTTGATTGTCAGCAGCAGTTGAAAATACCTGACTCTTCTTGGTTGGGATTGTGGTGTTTTTTTCAATTAATTTTGTCATAACTCCACCGAGAGTCTCAATACCAAGTGAAAGAGGTGTTACATCGAGAAGAAGAACATCATTTACATCACCTTGAAGAACTCCAGCCTGAATTGCTGCACCCATTGCAACAACCTCATCTGGATTAACGCCTTTGTGAGGTTTTTTGCCAAAGATCTTCTCAACTCTCTCTTGAACCGCCGGCATACGAGTCATACCACCAACAAGCACTACTTCATTAATTTCGCTTGCAGTTAAACCAGCATCTTTAAGAGCTGTTTGACAAGGCTTTGTTAGGTTATCAAGAAGGTCTGAAACAAGAGATTCAAGTTTTGCTCTTGTAAGTTTGACGTTAAGATGTTTAGGACCACTTGCATCTGCTGTTATAAATGGTAGATTTACCTCAGTTTCCACAGCAGTAGAAAGCTCCATCTTTGCTTTTTCAGCAGCTTCTTTGAGTCTTTGTAGAGCCATTTTATCTTTTCTTACATCAATTCCTTGATCTTTTCTAAATTCGTCAGCAATGTAGTCAATTATTCTTAAATCGAAATCTTCACCACCGAGATGAGTGTCACCATTCGTTGATTTTACCTCAAATACACCATCTCCAATCTCAAGAATAGATACATCAAAAGTTCCTCCACCAAGGTCAAATACAGCAATTTTTTCATCGCCTTTTTTATCAAGACCATAAGCAAGAGAGGCTGCTGTTGGCTCATTTATTATTCGTTTAACCTCAAGCCCTGCAATTTTCCCAGCATCTTTTGTAGCTTGACGCTGACTATCATTAAAATAAGCTGGAACCGTAATAACAGCTTCTGTAACAGGCTCTCCTAAGTAATCTTCAGCAGTTTTCTTAATGTTTGCTAAGATAAATGAAGATATTTCAGCAGGGCTGTGCTGCTTACCGCGGAGGTTTATGCGAGTATCACCATTAGATGCAGCTTCAATCTTAAATGGCAATACATTTATATCTCCTTGGACCTCTTTAGAGCTATACTTTCTTCCAATAAGTCTTTTGACACCAAAAACTGTATTCTCAGGGTTAGTGATAGCTTGACGTTTTGCAATCTGACCAACTAATCTATCACCACCCTCAGTTAATGCTACAACAGAAGGTGTAGTGCGCCCACCTTCTGCATTTGTTATTACTTTTGGCTCACCACCTTCCATAACAGCCACACAAGAGTTTGTGGTTCCAAGATCAATCCCTATTATCTTACCCATTTTATTTTCCTCCAGTATATTTTATAAGTTTATTCTTATTTAATTTTTTTATATGTTTTTAATAACTATTGAGATTTTTTAAATAACCATTTGAAATATCTAACAATCATTCACTCTTTATCTACTGCTGTATTGTTAGTTGTAGCACTCTTTGAAACAACAACCATTGATGGTCTTAAAAGCCTTTCGTGCAAAATATATCCTTTTTGAAGTTCCGCAATCACCATATTGTCAGGGTATTGTTCAGATTCTTGATGGCTTACTGCCTGATGAAACGCTGGGTCAAAAGGTTTACCTTGAGCATCAACAGGTCTTACATTAAATGCCTCAAAAAGTTTTATAATATCTTTATAGGTCATCTCTACACCTTGAATAACAGCACTATTTTGTGAAGATGCAGATGATAATGCACGCTCTAAATTATCTACAACAGTTAAGAGCTGCTTAAATACAGATTCATTGGCAAATTTTCTGAAATCTGCTATTTCGCGTGAAGAGCGTTTTTTGTAGTTATCAAACTCTGCTGAAACCCTTAGAACACGATCTTTTTCTGCTGCAAGAGCTGCTTGCAACTGTTCAACCGTAGGTGCGCTTTCTTTAAACGTATTATTATCAGCAGATTGGTTATCACCTGATAATTCAGATTCTTCAAAGGATTGTGCAGATGGAATATCTTCTGAATTAATAGAGGTATCTTGAATGGTATCTGCTGTATTTGGTGGGACATCGTTGCTCGTTAATATCTCTTGAGATTCTTTTTGTTCCATAGTTCTATTTTTCTTAGCCAATTGTCTCTCCCAAGTCCAATATGTTCTATAACTATTTAAAATTTTGTAAAAAACCATAGTATAAATTTTGGAGAGAAAATAAGACCATTTAGTGCCATGTCAAGAACAAAAAAGGGTTGAACATAGGAGAAATGTTAGTAGGAATGCTATAAATTTAAGGTGGGATAACTTAAAAGAGCAATAAAGAAGGTTAGTTGTTTAAAAAAGAACCGGCTGCCTGAACAACGCCTCAGAATATTACAAAATCGGGATCGATCCGCGACACAGATGGTATCACTTATCGCTGCTTCCTTCCGGACCTGACGAGGTTCATGACCTTCTGTTACACGGCGACCGATTAGAATACCCATAAGGAGTATCTGAACAGAACAGCCGGAGATTGCTCTATACTTTAACCATAGTTGGTTTTCAAGCAAAATTTTAATTATAATTTCCTTGACTCTAATATTTGTTTATTATATCTCGTTAAAAGTTAATAGAGGCAAGAAGCCTTTTGATTCTTAGTAAGTAAATAAAAGCATTAATATATCTTAAAAAAATAGACAAAACCACGAAGGTTTGCGTATTAATTTTACGCTGCTTTGCGTGGTTTTTTGTTTAGGTAATCTAATAAGTTATCATTTACAACCTCTCAATCCATAATATAAGGAGTAACAGTTATGCACATGGCAGATGCTTTAATCTCACCAGCAGTTGGATGTACAATGTGGTCAGTAACAGCTAGTTTAATTGCATATTGTTCAAAAAAGGTTAAAAATGGAATGGAAGATCAAAAAATACCACTAATGGGAGTTCTAGGTGCATTTATATTTGCAGCACAGATGATAAACTTTACCATACCAATTACAGGATCAAGCGGACATCTTGGTGGAGGAATGATTCTTTCAATTTTGCTTGGTCCGCATATTGCATTTTTGACTATGGCATCTGTATTAACTGTTCAATCACTATTTTTTGCAGATGGAGGGTTACTTGCCCTTGGATGCAATATTTTCAATTTAGGATTTTTCCCATGTTTCATAGCCTACCCACTGATTTATAAAAGTATTGTCAGTAGATTTAATACTCAACCATATACAGAGCGAAAACATCAGAAAAAAGATAGATATATTTTAATAGGGTCTTTGATTGCCTCTATTGTAGGATTGCAAATGGGTTCTTTTGCTGTTGTTCTTGAAACTCTATTCTCAAAAATATCTGAACTGCCATTTGGAACATTTATGTTAATGATGCAACCAATTCACTTAGCAATTGGTGTTGTAGAGGGTTTAACTACAGGGGCAGTTGTACTTTTTATCTGGAAAGCCAGACCTGAGATTTTAGATTCAGCGTTATCAACCTCTCCTTTATCAAGCTCTAATTCTGCACCCTTATCAATTAACAAAGTACTTATTGGAGTTGTTGTTGCTACTATATTAACTGGAGGAATTTTAAGTTGGTTTGCATCATCAAATCCTGATGGACTTGAATGGGCTATGTTTAAAACATCAGGTGTTGAAGAGTTAAAAAGTCAAGAGACTATCCACACATCTCTATCCGAAATTCAGGAAAAGACAGCTTTCTTACCAGATTATGGTTTCAAATCTAATGAATTAAGTGAATATAATAAATCAAGTGAAGTTCCAAACCTTGTTGACTCTGGCGTGGTTGATACTGGAGCATCTGTTTCAGGTATTGTTGGTGGCACTCTTACACTAATATTTACCGTTATGATTGGGTTTGTCTTAAAACGTAGAAAATCAGAAATCACAATATCCTAAATTTTAAATCAATATTATAAATATGGGAAATCTTCAAAATAACCTTTTTGATATATTTTATATGGACACCCTTGCATGTAGCAAGACTTGGATACACTCTCTCGATCCAAGGGCAAAAGTTCTTACTACCTTACTATTTGTTGGGATAGTTGTATCGCTTGGCAAATATGAGATATCTATATTAATTCCTTTCCTGTTATATCCTGTTATGATGATTACTTGGGCAAATCTTCCAGTAATCTATCTTATTAAAAAAATTATTATACTCATGCCATTTGCATTTTTTATTGGAATATTCAACCCTTTGATAGATAAGGATATTATTTTAAAGATTAATTTAGTTGATATTACAAATTTTATCACAATTATGGGCTTTCAAAATAGCACAGGAATTATTGAGATAAGTGGTGGATGGTTATCATTTTTCTCAATAATGATACGTTTCAGCCTAACAGTTAGTGCTGCCTTAATACTTATATGCACAACTGGCTTTGATTCAGTCTGTCTCGCACTCCAAAAATTTAGAGTGCCAAGCCCATTTATTGTCCAACTCATGTTTTTATACAGATATATGTTTGTATTAATTGACGAAGCATCAAGAATGGCAAGGGCAAGATCATTACGAACATTTGATTCTGACAGTAAAATGAAATTCAGCTTATTTGTTCCAATGATAGGGCAGTTGTTGCTACGGACTTTAGATCGCGCACAGAGAATCCATCTTGCGATGTGTTGTCGTGGATTTGACGGACATATTCAGATGTTTAGAAAAATGAATTTTGGCGTGTCAGAAGTGTTATTTATTCTTGGCTGGAGTTCTGTTTTTATAATTTGTAGACTATACAATATCCCTTTCAATCTTGGCATATTTATCTCTAAATTGTATTGAAATAGTGTTTTAAAGGATTTTCTTTTTTTATGAGTCATCATATCGTGCAAGCTGATAATCTACATTACACCTATCCAGATGGAACTGTTGGATTAGATGATATTAATTTTAAAATTCATCACGGCGAATCTGTGGCTTTAGTAGGTTCAAATGGTGCTGGAAAATCAACTCTTCTTTTACATCTTATTGGTTGTTTAACACCAACAAAAGGATATATTAGGATCGGAGATTATCCTTTGAATAAAAAAAACCTTAAAGCTGTTCGCCGCTCAACTGGCATGGTATTTCAAGATCCAGATGATCAACTTTTCATGCCAACAGTGTTTGACGATGTTGCATTTGGACTAATAAACTTTGGAGTTCCTGAAGCAGAAATTGAAAACCAAGTTATGAAAGCACTTGAAATTGTAGGTGTGTCTCATTTAGCACAACGATCTCCACACAAACTATCGGGTGGAGAAAAACGAGCAGTTGCTATTGCCACTGTAATTGCAACTATGCCAGATATTATTATAATGGACGAACCATCATCTAATCTTGATCCAGCTTCTCGAAGACGCCTAATTAACCTTCTTAAAACTTTTACACATACCAAAATCATTGCAACACACGATCTTGATATGGCTCTTGAGATTTGTGAACGCACAATTGTCATCAACAAAGGTAGCATTATTGCTGATGGTAGCACAAAGGAGCTATTTAATAATGAAAAACTTCTTGCAATGAGCGGTCTTGAGAAGCCATTGACAATGCAAGGATTAAGGTAAAGTCTATTTCTACTTTATGAAAAAAGGCTATACAAGACAGTTTTAATAGCTTTATTCACATTTTATTTAATATTTAAAGCTTCTTCAATAGCGGCATAATAAAAAGGAGAAATATTATGAAATTGCACAGCTATTCCTTCAGGTTGAACTCTTACAACCTTTCCAGTTAGCTTAAACGGTCTTCCCTCTTCCATAATTTTAAATACCATAGTTACTTTCTGATTTTTTACAAGTTTATTGTATTTTTGTGTTTCAATAAAAAGCCCGCCCGGCCCTATATCTCTTGTGTTTTCCTTGTATAGTTTATCTGCACTTGTTGTAAAGTCTACAGGAATAGATATTTTTTTTCGTTTATATGCTCTCCAATCAACTATATTTATATCAGATACAAAACTATCCTCCATTTCCACTATCGGATTATATGAGCCTGACAAAGCCTCTGTAGAAGATATCTCTTCATACTTGAAAGCATCTGATTTGTAAGGATAATTTTGACCTTTAGATTTATGGTTCTGTGAGTTTTGTGCATACATTGATTGAGACTCTATATTATCAAATTTAAGAAAATCATCATGGTTTTCCGAGGTTTCAACCTCATCTTGTAATTTAGAGTCTGGTACCATTTTAAATGAGAGTTTTTTCTTTTTATAACTTGCTATTATTTTATTTAATAGATTTTCAATTGTCATTTTATTGTTATCCTTACCTCTATCTTTATAGACATTTTTATTAAAATAGATTTCTTACAAAACTTCAATTGCTCTCTTGAGTTTACTGGATAACAAATGGTTTTAGCAGGAGAACAAATATACCCACCCCATTTGTTTACTCCTATTTATATCAAGAAGGCTCTGCAAATAGACAACTCATAATCAGCATATCATCTTCATAAGACTTGCTAACCTTAAATGGTAATTTATGAAAAAGCTGAATCATACCCTTATTTGTAGGAGAAGTGTAGGCAATTAACCCTTTGATTCCATTAGTTTGAGCTGCCTCTGCAAGTTTATTTTGCAATGCCCTTGCAATGCCGGTTCCTTGCCACTCTTTTGAAACTGAATAGGCAACTTCTGCCATGTTAAGAACAGGATTTCTAAGGTACTCTCCAACAGCAACTATCTTTTCAAATCCCATCTCCCCTACTGCTGCAACAATAGTGAGATCATTTACATAGTCAATCTCAAAGGTTGCATCAATTTGGTCATGAACAAAACTTGTCTTCTCATGGAAAAAGCGAGAAATAACATCATTTTTATCCATGTTATAATAGTGTTCTTGTATTGCCCTCTCATCTGCTGGTCTTGCTGGTCTTAAAATTACAGGGGTCTCTTTGATATTTATAATTTCTTCAAGCCTTAGGGGATAAACACCCCTTATTGACTCTTTAAATTTTCTGCCAATATCTATAAAATCAAGTTCTTTTGCTCGTTCAAATAGTTCGTCTCTAAAATCTGGGTGGGCAATACTAATAAGTGCTAATGCACGCTCTTGAATACTTTTACCAAAAAGATTTACAGCCCCATATTCTGTAACCACAAACTGCACATCGCCTCGAGGAACAACAACAGCAGTGTTTTCAAGAAATGGAACTATTCTGCTTATTTTTCCATTTTCACGGGTAGATGTGAGCATTAAAATAGATTTTCCTCCCCGAGACATTGAAGCTCCCCTTATAAAATCAAGCATACCATTTACACCAGAGAAGTTGTTTTGAGGCAGAGCATCTGCTGCAACCTGCCCTGTTAAATCTATCTCCATAGCTGTGTTTATTGAGGTCATTGAATTGTGTCTTGATATTATCCTTGGGTCGTTTACATAGTCTGATGGGTGAAACTCAATAGCAGGGTTATCGTCCATAAATTCATATAAAACAGAAGAACCTACAGCACTACTTGCAACAAGTTTACCATCGTTAAAGCCTTTTTTCATGTTTGTAACAGCACCCATTGATACAAGACGCATAATTCCATCAGAAAGATATTGAGTGTGTATTCCAAGATCATTTTTCTCAGATAGGCAAAGAAGGGTTGCACTTGTAGTTGCGCCAAGTGTAGTTTGTAAAGTGGCCCCATCGTTAATAAGGCGAGACATGTGTTTTGCAATTATGTTTGCAGTCTCAATATCAGGCATCTCCTGTTTTATTAAAAGAGGCTCTGAATGTTCAACAATGTAGTCAACATTATTTACATGAATAAAACTTCTTCCAAGAACCCTTGGCATATATGTGTTGACCTGTGCAATAACAATATCTGCTGCTTCTGCTGCTGCTTTAGTTATATCAACTGATACTCCAAGGCTCATCCAACCAAAGTCGTCAGGCGGAGATACTTGAATTAAGGCAACATTAATTGGAAGCATTCGGCTTGTGAAAAGTTTTGGGACTTGCGATAGGTTTATTGGAGTTATAAAACGTGCGTTTTTATTCAGGGTTTTGTTTTTTGCTGAACCAAGGTAAAATGATCGAATATTGAACTGTTGGGAGTGTGTTCTATTGGCAATAAGGGTAATTGGGGTATGGTCAAGACAGAGAAGTCTGACGATTTCAAGGTCAGTGAACCTGCTTGAATTCTCTGCAAGAGATTTCACCAAATGTTGAGGTTCTCCGCATGAAGAGCTTATAAATAGTCTTTGACCTGGTTTGACATTTGACAACGCATCTTTTGCAGTGCGAACTTTATCAATATAACTGTCAGCCCAGTATAACGATTTTGTCATGGCTTTCTCCTTGTATAATTATTTATGATTTATGGGTATTGCCAACTGAAAAAAACTTGTATGATCAAATAAAACACCATAATATATCATTTAAGAGAAATAAATTGGAAATTAATATTAATAGCCCGTAACCTTAATTATACTTCTAATCGGACATAAATTGAGCTTTTATATTTAAGCAAAACTCAATTTATGATCTTTAACAGTATAAAATAATCTTTAATACATATCCTATTTAAAGAAGGGCTCAATTTTGGGATAACAATCTAAAGGTAGAGGTAAAACTTAAATGAAAAAAGAGATAGCCAATCAAAGGTCAAAGATAATTTTTATAGTAACAATATTTATTATAGTTGTTATATCACTATGCACATTTATGGATTCTCCTGCTATTGGTGTATCTGGAGGAATTGCATGGCAAAGCCATGACAAGGGGCTTATCATGGCAAAAGAGCAGAAAAAAGATGCCTTTATATATTTTCATGCGGAGTGGTGTGGTTACTGCCGTAAAATGGAGATGTCAACTTTTCAAAATAAAGCTTTGATAGATTATCTGAATGAAAATTTTATTGCTATAAAAGTTGATTCTGATGTTGAAAGAAAAGTTGCTGAATCCTACAGTATACGCGGTCTTCCTACATGCTGGTTTCTTAACTCTAAGGGCCATAGACTAAGCAGTGTTCCTGGC
>JADFXA010000160.1 GCA_015233755.1 Desulfamplus sp.
GTTCTTGTGATAAAAGGAACTGCAATATCGGCACAAGAGAGCATTATCATAAGTGCAATAGAGAGCAGAATTACCCTCTTATTTTGCTGAATAAGAGGGATAAACCGTTTTAATAATTTAAAATCTCTCTGTTTATTAAGCTCTTCTTCAAGCTCTTGATACCCGCCAAGACCACCTTTCATATATTTACCTCTTTTAAATCATCTTCACTATCTTGCATCTGCCAAGCTCTTGTATAATATCCATTTTGGGCAATAAGCTCATTATGAGTTCCTTGCTCAATAATTTCTCCTTTATCAAGCACTATAATATGATAAGCTTTTTTGAAAATTGAGAACCTGTGAGATGCAACAACAATAGTCTTTGGAGGATAAGAATTCACAAAAGATTCAATAACTTCTATGATATTTGATGCTGTTTCCATATCTACCTGACTTACAGGATCATCAAGAATTAAAATCGGTGATGATTTTAGAAATGCTCTGGCAAGGGCGATTCGCTGTTTTTGTCCACCTGAAAGCATCACACCTTTTTCTCCAATTATTGTATCAATACCTTTTGGAAGAGACTTAATTGTACTTGTAAGCTGTGCCATCTCAAGAGTTTTTGCAATCTTTTCTAAATCTGCATCAGGATTACCAAACAATAGATTATCTTTTATGGTGCCAGAAAAGAGGAAAGGCTCTTGTGGCATGAATGATATTGACTGCCTGAGAGTTTGAATTGGAATAGATGCTATCTCCATACCATCAACTCTTATTAAATTACTACTAAGTCTTTGTTTAGAATCAATTGTAGAGTGTAAGGTTTTATTATCTCTTTCCATCACCATATTCACGCTATCATTATCTAAATTATAGATACGTGGAATAAGGCTCAATAGCGTGCTTTTCCCGCTTCCAGGAGGTCCTGCAATCCCAAGCATAGTCCCCTGCTCTATTCTAAAACTTATATTATTTATAACATTCAAATTGGTATTTTTAACATCTCTTTCAAGGACTGTTGAAAGAGTTTTAGAGGAATTTGCAATTTCAGTTCTATTGTCTTTTACAAAATTCTTTTTTGGATATGAGAAATAAACACTGTGAAATTCAATATCTCCTTTAATTGATTGTAATGTATTATTATAGCTTTCCAGATAATTATTTTGCCCCTCTCCAGCCCTCCCCAAGGGGAGGGAGTAATTATTATCCCCCTCTCCATTGGGGAGGGGGACGGGGGTGGGGCTAATAATAGGAGTTGCCAATTCTATCTCGCCTTTAATATCAAGTATGGCATTAATACGGTTAATAGATGCAGCCCCTCTTTGGATCATGTTGGTAACCCAACCAATAGCCATAACCGGCCATGTTAACAACCCGAGGTAGCTTATAAAGGCTACAAAATCGCCCGGTGAAATTTGGTTTACTATAACCTTTCTTCCGCCAACGCCAAGAATAATGGCAAGGCTTATCTGTGTTAAAAAAATAACTAAAGGGAAGATAAAACCTCTTAACTTTACTAAATCCATATTTTTTTTGACAAATGCTTCAGATTCCCTTTTCATTATAGAGAGTTCAAACGATTCACGATTAAATGCTTTTATAATTCGGATTCCAGCAAGCCGTTCCCTTGTAGATTCCATAAGGTGAGAAAATCCAGCCTGAACATCCATGTAAGCTGCAAAAAGTTTTTTGCTAAATATTTTTGTAAAAAGGGCAATAAATGGCATGGGTAAGAGTGATAAAAAAGTAAGCTCTAAGTTAATATAAGCCATAAAAAAGATCGCTGTAGAACCAAGCACAATAGTATCTGTTAGTCCAACAAGCCCCATACCAAGAGCCATACGGATATTAGTCATGTCATTAGTTGCGTGTGCCATTATATCTCCAGCACTGTTTTTATCAAAAAAAGAGATAGGAAGAGTCTGGATATGGTTAAAAAATTCTTCTCTTATCCCCTCTTCAGCTCTCCTTGCTGTCCCCATTATTAAGTAACGCCAGAAAAACCTAAACACGCTTATCAGAATCGCTGATGCAACAATGTAAAAAGCATATTTAAGCAATTCTCCTCCAGCAGCTGCTTGGTCTACAGCTTTATTGTTGGCTCCTCCCACAGCACCATACATTACCGTGATAGAGTCAATTGCCCATTTTATGATTCTTGGAATAACAAGCTGAAGAATATCAACGATTAGGAGTGAAATAAATCCTGCAATAATATGCAATCGGCATTCAATAATATAGGGTTTTAATAACTTATATTGTTTCAATTTTTTTAACCTTGATTCTCTAACATTTTATAAAAGTTAATTTAGATTTTTAGCTTAAACCAGATAAGAGTTGATATCCATCTAAATTGTTTTTTAGTGAAAAATAAAATTATAAAACCTCTCTTTATTAAAAATCTTGAAATATTCAACAAAAAAAAGGATAGTTGCAAAACTTATATTGGATAAATATAGATATACACGGTTATTCCTATATTTGTATATAAAAGTTGAATATAACAACTCTTGCAAAACAAAATAAAATTAGAAGGATAGTAATATGAACTTTAAATTAAATGAGCTTATGGATAGAGTCTCTATGTTTATGAACAGATTTGTATTGTTCATTAAAAACATTGTGAAAAGCATTGTGTTATTTTTTAATGAAAAAATATTTAAGCCAATAAAAAATTATTCTACAAAATTAATCATCTATATAAAAAATTTTATAACAGATAAAAATAATTTTAGATTGCCTAACTTTTTTAAAGGTATAGGTGCTCTTTCTAAAAATAAAGAGCATTTAGCAGAAGAGGAACAACAACCTCCTATAACTGAAGTAGAGTGGAAGATTAATGCTCTTGAAGATTTTAAATTATGGTTATCTGAGATACCTTCAGAACAGCCACCCGTTACTACAGCAACTCCTGATGCTTGTGATCTCTATACAATGTTATCTGAGTTTACAGCACTAAGACAAGAGATCAAAATGCAAAATAAAGAGCAAAATAGAACAATCAACGCTCTCAATAGTGTAAAAGGCGTTACTGATGAATATGGACAAATCTATACTCTTTTTAAAGAGAAGACAAATCAGATTGCCCAACTTGAGCAAAATATTAGATTGAATAGCGAAAAGAGAGCTGCATCTTCTTTTTTTGACGTGCGTGATTCATTAGTTAAAGGTTATCGTGAGAGTGTGGATATGGCAAATAGAAAAGGTCTTTTTCGCCGTCCTCCTAAAGATATACACACAATATGCGAAGGTTATGAGATGGCAATAAGCCGGTTTGATAAATCTCTCTCTATTATGGATATTGAACCAATCCAAACCAATAATGTTCTATTTAATCCAGACACTATGAAAGTTGTTGAGACAAAAGAAATTGCAGGTGTAGATAATGGAATGGTTATTGAAACTGTATCTGGAGGATTTGTAAGAGGCCGAGAAGTATTGAGATTTGCTAAGGTAATTGTTGCTCAGAGTTCAAATTCTTAATTTTTTAAGGGTAAGTAATCTAAAAAGATAATTAGCAGTTCACTCCTTAGGGGCGATTGACTTATCGCCCCTATTTTTATATTAAAGATATTAATTTTTAATAGCCATTTAATGAAAAATAGTTAATGGAATCAGTAAAGGATTATTATGACATTATGCCCTATATGTAATGCACAGTTGGAAGATTTAAGAGAGTGCCACCAATGCAAAACTTATCTTGGACAAATTATGGATACAAAAAATCAATCAATGTATCATCAGCAAAAAGCTATTGAAGCATTTAAGCAAAACCGCTTCCATGAGATGTTCTTTCATGCCCGCCGTTCGCTTACCCTTTTGTACTCTCCTGAATCTGCA
Source organism: Desulfamplus sp. (assembly GCA_015233755.1). Lineage (GTDB taxonomy): Bacteria > Desulfobacterota > Desulfobacteria > Desulfobacterales > Desulfobacteraceae > Desulfamplus. The sequence continues at coordinate 3,825 of JADFXA010000160.1, forward strand.
AGGCTTCTTGCCACTGCTTCCATTCTTATCAACAAGTTTGATTTGGGATATATGTTATGGAACAAAATAAAAATGATTGAATGTAAACTAAATTAGACTTGTTAATTATGAATAAAATTGCCGTAGTAGGAATCTCTTGTATATTTCCAGACGCTCTTAATATCAAAGAGTTTAACCACAATATCATGGAAAAGAGAGAGTCAATAATTGATATTCCACAGAATCGTTGGATTTTAAATGCTCAAGATGTAGTTGCATCAGATTACAGACCAGACACAGCTTGTTCTACAAGAGCAGGAGTTGTAAATGGATTTGAATTTGACCCTTCTGATTTGCTGATTCATTCTGATATATTGCTTGCTCTTGATCCACTTCATAAGATGGTTCTCCACACAGGGCGGCAAGCTCTGTCTCAATGCTGGAGTAATAAAGACATAAGAAAAAGGACAGGAGTTGTTTTAGCTGCAATTGCTCTGCCAACTGCAAAATCATCTGAACTTGCTTGGCAAATAATTATGGAAAAAAAAAGAGCATACTCATCACCAAATGGTCTGAGCGATCTCTTTAACATAAAGTCTAAATCAAATTTAGACTCCATTACAGCTTTAGATGCCCTTTCAGCAAAAATGGTCTCTGCACCAGCCTCTATTCTTGCACAAGCAGCGGGTTTGATGGGTGGAAGTTTTACCCTTGATGCAGCTTGTGCATCTTCGCTTTATGCAATTAAAATTGCCTGTGAAAAATTAAATTCTGGTAAAGTTGATATGATGGTTGCAGGTGGAGTATCACGACCAGATTCTCTCTATACTCAAATTGGTTTTACACAGCTTAGGGCATTATCTCCATCAGGCAGATGTTCGCCTTTTGATAAAAATGCAGATGGTCTTGTGGTTGGTGAAGGTGCTGGCATTGTTGTTTTAAAGCGTCTTGAAGATGCTGTTAAATGTGGCGACCATATTTGGGGAGTTATTACTGGTGCTGGTTGGTCAAACGATATTGAGGGTAATCTTGTTGCTCCAGCATCAGAGGGGCAGGTTCGTGCTATGAAAGATGCTTACAAGAGTGCTGGATGGCTGCCTTCTGATGTACAATATATTGAGTGTCATGGCTCTGGAACACCAATTGGAGATAGTGTTGAACTCAACTCTTTGGCAGCTCTTTGGCAAGATGCTGGTTTGCTTGAGCACTATAATCGTGGTGTTTGTGCAATTGGGTCTATAAAGTCGATGATAGGTCATCTTCTTACTGCTGCCGGCATTGCTGGATTTATAAAAACTTTGCTGGCTATAGATTCAAAGATGCTGCCTCCTTCTCTAAATTTTTCTGAGCCTCCCCCTGGCAGCCCTCTTCACGCAACTCCATTTTATGTTCAAACAAAGCCAGAAGAGTGGAAACCCATGCCTTTAAATATGGGTTTTGGTCAAAATTTGAGTTCCAATGGCAATTTGCTTAAAAATGGTAATAAAAATAGCTCTGCAGCAAGAAGGGCTGGTATTAGTGCGTTTGGTTTTGGTGGTATCAATGCCCATATTCTTGTTGAGGAGTTCCGCAAAGATAGAATTCAGGTTCAAGTCCCCATATCTGAGGAAAACTCTATTCAAAGAAAACCAATTGCTATTATTGGAATGGAAGTTATCACATCTGCTGCAATGAGCCTTGAATCTTTCAAAAATCAATTATTTAGGGGTGGTATTGAAAATAGAACCAATTATGACAGCTCTTATGAAAATCAAAATTTTGGAAAGAATTCTATCAAAGAGCCAAATGGTTTGTGGATAAATGATTTAATAATGCATCCA
>JADFXA010000161.1 GCA_015233755.1 Desulfamplus sp.
GTTTTTCATTAGGAGCTGTTGATTATATAACAAAGCCGTTTCTGGCAGATGAGGTTATTGCTCGAGTTCAGATACATATCAAAATGTATGCTCTTCAAAAAAAACTTCGGAGAAGGACAGATGAGATGCAAGTTCTAAATAATAGGCTTGAGCATGAAAACCTTGAGAGGCGTAAAATTGAAGAGGCATTAAGAGAATCTTATCTTTGGCTGAATAGCGTGTTTAATGCTCTTGAAGAGGCTGTTATTATTTTAAATCCAGACAGAGTTGTAATTGACATCAATCCAGCAGCAGAAAAGATATTTGGATATACAAGAGAGGAGTTAAAAAATCAATCTTGTGAAATCTTGCATGTAGACTCTAACCATTTTATAGCGTTTAAAAATAAAACAGCTTCAGCTTTTGAAAGAGGTAAAACGGTAAGTTTTGAATATAGAGCAAAAAGAAAAAATGGCGACATTTTTCCAAGCGAACATAGCGTTGCTCTTCTTAAAACAAGTTCTCAAAAAAGCATAGGTATGGTAAGTGTTGTAAGAGATTTGACAGAAAAGAAAAAAGCTGAAGAGCAGTTAAGAGAGAGTGAAAAATTAAAAACTGTATTTGAAATAACAGGAGCTGTATGTCATGAAATGAACCAACCTTTAATGGCTATTTCAGGATATTCTGAACTTGCTTTAATGGATATTCCAACAAATAATCCTGCTTATAAAAAACTAAAAAAAATACAAAAACAGGTTGATAGAATGGCTGAAATAACAAAAAAGCTGATGCGTATTTCAAGATATAAGACCAAAGATTATCCTGATTGTAAGATTGTTGATTTATTTCAAGCCTCTGAAGATTTGGATGATAATAGTTAAAATTTAGATTTTTGTTTACCCAAAATGGAGAAAAAATGGACACAATAATAACTCGATTCCCTCCCAGCCCCACAGGATACCTTCATATCGGTGGAGCAAGAACAGCACTTTTCAATTGGTTATATGCAAGACAAAAGGGAGGCAGATTTGTTTTAAGAATTGAAGACACTGATGAAGCGCGCTCTACAAAGGAATCTGTTGATGCAATTTTTGAATCACTTGAATGGCTTGGAATTGATTGGGACGAAGGTCCCTATTTTCAGACTCAGCGTTATGATATATACAAAGATTATATAAATAAGTTGGTTGAATCAGGTCATGCCTACTATTGCGACTGTTCTCCAGAAGAGGTAGAGGCAATGAGGGAAGAGGCAAGAGCCACAGGCAAGAAGCCCATGTATAATGGCAAGTGTAGAGAGCTCAATAAAAAACCAAACTCAGGGAGCAAAGATGGAAAATCTCCCAATATGGTGGTTCGTATCAAAGCACCCAAAATGGGAGCAACTGTTGTTGATGATGTTGTAAAGGGAAGTACAGCTTTTCCAAACAGCGAAATTGATGACTTTATCATTCAAAGAAGTGATGGCAGCCCAATGTATAACCTTGCAGTAGTTATTGACGACATAACTATGAATATAAATACCATAATCAGAGGTGACGACCACCTTGTAAATACTCCTAAGCAGATCATCATATACAATGCACTTGGTGCATCTTTGCCTCTGTTTGCCCATGTTCCAATGGTTCTTGGGTCTGACAAAGCCCGACTTAGCAAACGTCATGGCGCAATGTCTGTTAGCGAATACAAGGATATGGGATTTTTACCTGATGCAATGTTAAACTACCTTGTCAGGCTTGGTTGGTCTCATGGAGATCAGGAGTTTTTTACAAGGCAAGAGTTAATTGATAAGTTCTCTCTTGAGCATATTGGACGATCACCCTCCATGTTTGATATGGACAAACTCACTGCTTTAAACGCCAAACATATACAGAGCAAATCTTCCTCAGAGCTGTCTCCAATATTTTTATCTAACCTTGAGAAAATAGGGTTTACAAACTTACCAAACTCGCTTGCTGATGCTGAACTCAACTTAGAGAAGATAATAGAGACCCTTCAGCCAAGAAGCAAAACAATGGTTGAGATGGCAGATGCATCCCAATTTTATTTTAAAGAGCCTATAGAGTTTGATGAGAGTGCCGCAAAAAAATTCCTAAAACCTGATATGGTTGATCCTTTAAAGAGATCTGCAGAATATATTAAAGCTATTTCTCTTTCTGATTTCTCAGAAAAAAACTTAGAAGAGCTATTTAAAAAGATAATGGAAGAGACAAACCTTAAATTTGGTAAGATTGCCCAGCCATTGCGAGTTGCATTGACAGGCACAACAGTAAGTCCCGGAATATTTGAGATGATACTTGCATTAGGAAAGAATAGAACAGTTCAAAGAATTGAAAAGGCCATTGAATATATAGAAAAAGTCTGATTTTGGTGTAGAGGCTTAATAAAGTTGCCTCTACATTATAATGAGTTTAGCACTTTTATATACCGTTTCTAAGGAAACTTTATCTATTTGTTTGTAATTGCTCCACAAAATCAATAAGAAAATAAAACCCCTGAGTATCCTACAAAACTTGCTCCGGGGTTTTTATCGTAACTTGTAGCATATTCAAGCGGAATACCTTTAACAGCTCCCATCTTTTTAACAGCAGAAACTGCTGCCGCAACCGCACCAGAACAACACAAATTTCGATTTTTAAGCCCCTGAAAAATTATATCAGCACAGTTCATTTCGCACATAGCACTTATAGCCTTGGGGTCATTCTCATTTTTGACCCAATCAAGAGATTTTTTCCAATCATCAGGCTTTGTACCAGAACCAGCTGGAGTAAAACCATAATTATCCCCGTAATGAGTCATATCTGTAGAACCAAAAATTACTATATTAAGTCCAAGTTTTTCAGCGCTATAAACCGCAATTTCTCCTATCTTCTCTGCAATAGAAGATGGAGGCACGCCAACAGGAACAATTGCAGAATCAGGAAAGAAATATTTAATAAATGGAAGCTGAAGCTCAATCGTATTCTCTTCAGGAAATAAGGATGGAGAGTCTATTTTTAGGGGAATTGCTCCACCTATTTTTTTTCCATCTAAATTTGAAGTTGATTTGAGGTTTAAAGAAAATTCAGTAGCAAGCGATTCATGGATAGGTAACTCACCAAATGGTGTTTGCCATGCACCGTTGAGCATTACGCAAGGTGGCATTTTAGAATTCATGTGCATACCAAAAATAAATATAGCATCAACTTTTTTACCAGTTGTAGAGAGTTTTTTCACAGAAGATGTGTAAGAATTTGATAAAAAAGCGTTTTGGGATAAAGCAACTGAGGCAATTACTCTACAGGCAATTGAGCCTGAAAAAAACCAGCCTGCGTGAGGAACTATTCCACCCATAAAACGCCCATTTGATATTGGATTTTTTTCAGCTAAACATTTATCAATAAACTCTTTACATTGATAAGAACTTGATGGGTACCACGAACCCGCAAAAGCTGCTTTTTTTATATCCATTTTTCTCTCCAATATTTTTGTTCAATTCCAATATTTACCTAATCATCTTTGGCGTTTTACAATTTGGCATCTATTTGCGAATGCAACCAAAAATCCACTCAATCCAAGGTTCAAATCCCTCTTCTGTTTTGGCAGACAACTGAAAGACCGGCATTTGAGGGTGAACTTTTCTCATATTATCGACAGCCTCATTTGCATTAAAATCAAGGTAAGGCAAAAGATCAATTTTATTTAAAATTGCTGCGTCTGCAACCTGAAACATTAATGGATATTTAAGTGGTTTATCCTCTCCTTCTGTGACACTAAGAACAACGACTCTTGCATTTTCTCCAATATCAAACTCTGCTGGGCAAACTAAATTACCAATATTTTCAACTATCAAAAAATCGAGATTATCAAGATCAAACTCTTTTGCCGCCTTGTCGATCATATCGGCAGATAGATGGCAATCTCCGCCAAACTTATCTGTATTAATCTGAACTACCTTTGCACCTGAAGCCTCAAGCCTATCTGCGTCATTGTGTGTGCATATATCTCCAACAATCACGCCAGTTCTAATCTTTGGCATAATCATTTTTAGTGTTTTGCAAAGAGTTTCTGTTTTACCAGAACCAGGAGAACTCATCACATTAAGAACAAATATATTTTTATCTTTAAAATTTTTTCTGTTTTTCTCAGCATCACTCTCATTTGCTTCAAGAACTTTTCTTTGAATTTTGATCTCCATACTAAATAATTTCCTCTATTTTGAAGATATATTTATCTCAATTTTACCTATTTAAACCATTGACTCTCTATATCGTGCCACACGGTTACGCCCACTATTTTTTGACCAATACATTGCACTATCTGCATTGTTAAGCATTTGATCAAAACATACGGAGTTTTCGACAAACGAAGCAACTCCAATGCTTGCCGTAATAGATACAACTTTTCCGTTAAGCTCAAAAGGATATTGTTCAATTGCTTTACGCAGCCTCTCTGCAAGAGTGAGAGCGTAATCACCGTCAGTATTTGGCAAAAGAAGCCCAAACTCTTCACCACCTAATCTACCAGCAACATCAACATCTCTTATATTATTCATTATAAGTGATGCAAATTTTTTTAAAACATAATCTCCAGCTTGATGACCATAGGTATCATTTATAGATTTGAATTTATCTACATCAAGCATCATCATTGATAATGGCAGATTATAACGTTTTGCACGCTGACATTCGTCAAGACCTTTTTGTGTAAAGTTCCGCCTATTAAAAAGTCCTGTCAATTCATCAGTCATTGCCATAGTTTCTAACTTTTTTTCCAAAGTCTTTTGCTCAGTAATATCTAAAAGAGCCGTAAATATTGCCTGCTCGTTTTGAAACAAAATCAGTGTTGCAGCCAAACTTGCCCAGAATTGAACTCCTGAAGCAGATTTCATAAGAACCTCGTAATTTTCAACATAACCCTGACTTTTTAGAAATGTTAAAAATATATCTCTATCTTCTGGATTTACATAGTAATTTCTTGCTGGTTTTCCAATGGCATAATCTTGGGTAATATCAAGTTTTTGAACTGCTTTGGGATTTATATACATTAGTTGTTCACTAATGAAACTTGTGATCAAAATTGGAAAAGGTGCGTGTTCGACTAAAATCCTATATTTCTCCTCTAACATAGATAGGTTTGCTGAAACTCTCTCCTTTTCAACCATCTCTTTTCTGATGCGTCTGTTAAGATTATAAAACCGCATAGCAATAAAAGAGAATATACCAGCTACACATACAGTGCCAAAAAGAGATAGATATATCCATGTTATATCATCTTTAGGATTACGCTCATAAATAAAACCTCTAAGAGATATGTTAGGCGGTGCCATTCCCATTTCAGAGTATGTATCAGCGATATGTCTCCATCTTCCACTATTAATGTAACCAATTTCAACAACATTAGGTAAAATAAGCTGACGAGTTTTTTCAGCTTCAAACTCTAAATGTGCATAACTATGTCTTTGGCTATATTGATTGTATATAAGATCAATTATCTCTTTTGAGTGTTCAAGGGCATAATCCCACCCTTTTAAAGAGGCATCTAAAAATTTTTTTACACGTTCAGGATGTTTGTTTATCTGAGATTCGGTAGTAAATAGAGTGTCTCCATAAAAATCTATTCCACTGGCACGAGGATTAAAAATAAAAT
>JADFXA010000162.1 GCA_015233755.1 Desulfamplus sp.
TGTACAGATAATTGATACTACGCCCGAAAAAAGCTGTGTAAACTTAGATGAAAGGTATCTTAACTATCTACAAAATCTTGTTGATATTGGGTCTGTTGCACTCAGCAATGCAGTCATATATAGCCAAAAAGTTAAAGAGACAGAGTCTCTTAAAGTAACTCTTCAAAGGCTTAGAGCAAGCTCAACACAAATTATTGGGCAGAGTAAAAAGTTTCAAACATGTATGAATCTTGTAAAAAGCTATGCAGCATCTGATCTTCATGTGTTAATTACGGGTGAGAGCGGAACAGGAAAAGAGCTTGTAGCTAAAGAGATCCATAGAGCGGGTTCAAGAAGCGACAAACCTTTTTTAGTTCAAAATTGCAGCGCAATACCAGAATCTCTTTTAGAAAGCGAGCTTTTTGGTTATAAAAAAGGTGCTTTTTCAGGAGCATCAAAGGATAAAAAAGGTCTATTTGAAGCTGCTGACGGTGGAACTGTTTTTTTAGATGAAATAGGCGATATGCCATTTAATATTCAGGCTGCGATTTTAAGAGTTTTGCAAAACAATGAAGTTAAACCTGTTGGCTCAAATGAAGTTATTCATGTAAATGTTAGGATCATTTCAGCTACAAACCGTGATATAAGACAGATGGCAACAGAAGGCAAATTCCGTCAAGATCTGTTTTATAGGCTATCTGTTTTACCAATTGAATTACCGCCATTAAGAGAACGTAGAGAGGATATTCCTCTCTTAATACGATATTTTTTTAGATTTGAGAGCCTAAAGAGTGGAGTAAAGGAGAGAAAACTTAAACCTGATGCAATGCAAAAACTTATATCGTGGTCTTGGCCCGGAAATATAAGAGAGCTTCAAAATCTAATAAGATATCTTGTTGTAGTTACAGATGGTGAAGCAGAGGGAGAATATATTGATATTGATACTATTCCTGAGCATTTTTTTCAACCGTCGATTCATGAAGAGTTTGGAAGTATTAGAGGTTTGTCAGTTACTATTGAAAACAATCAAGCCGTAACCAATAACATTGAAAGAAAAAAAATAGGAGGATATTATACTGGTATAAGCAATCCAATGGGAATATTATATCAAAATAGCAAGGATTCACAAAACAGTGCCAACTCAAAATATCAAACAGAAATAGATTTTGGCAATCAGACTTGGGACGAGCTTGAAGAGAATTATATCAGGTTTTTGCTAAAAAAAAACAATTGGAATGTTACATGGGCTGCTAAAGCATCTGGATTAAACCGTTCAACGTTTGCATCAAGAATGAGAAGGCTTGGAATTAGAAAATCAGATATCTGTTCCGATTTAAACAGAAAATAAGTTATTATTTCATCATATAAAAACCGATAACTTGTGAATAATTTTCATCAATAAATTCGGCTCCAATAACATTATTCATTTTTATCCTTACAGCACATCTTTTTATAATAGGTTTCTCTTTTTTATAATCAAGCTGAAACTCAACAACTATAATATCTCCAATTTCAATTTCGGCCATGTATTTCTTATTTACAAAAATAAACTCAATACCAACCCCTCCAAGGGATATATCTTTAATAATAATATCAAATTTTTTTTTATTATCTTTTTCAATAGAACACAAACCAGGAATACCAAGCCGTTTTCTGAAATATTTACGAAATTCGAGCTGAATATCAGTGGATTGACCACACTTACACTTTATAGTTAGTGTCTTTTTCTTATCTTTAAATGGCAAAGCATTAAATCTTCTCTGAAATCCACAGTTAGGGCATACAAATAGACTCTCATTGTTGTTATCAATATATCCTATAACCATAAAACTCCTAATTCGATTTAATACAAATACAATTTTGTAGCTATATCCAATAAAAATTACTCGACTTGAGTATCATTACATAAGATAGAATCCCAACTGTTTTGAAAAATTTTCGTCATCAAACTCTGCACCAATATGGTTTGGCAGCTTCAGCCGGACTATACATCTTTTTGTAATTTGATCTTCTTTTTTGTTATCAAGTTTAAAATCAACCTCAAGTAGATCTCCAACTTCAATATCAGCCATATATTTTTTATAAATATGAAGGAACTCAAGACCAATTCCTTTAAATGATAAATCTTTGACGATCATTTCACACTTTTTTTGAGTTTTTTTTATAATGCAGGAGCCAAAGAGTTCAACCTTTTTTCTGAACTGTTTCCTAAACTCAATCTCCATTTCAGTGGAGTTGCCACATTTGCATTTAACGGTAAGGGTCTTCTTTTTATTTTTAAATGGTGATGCATCGAATCTTCTTTCAAATCCACAGTGAGGGCAGAGAAAAACTGTTTGATTCTGCTCATCAACGTATGCTTTAACCATAACACCACCTGATGCATCTTTGCTTTGCTCATTGCCTTATGCTCTCATATCAAAGAATAACAGCATTAAATAACCTACGTTAAGACATCTATTATTAAGTTTGAATATAACGATTATCCCTGTTTTATCAACTCAAACTGATAAAATCAACATACCTTATGCATCTATAAAATAAAATATCATACAATGGGCGGTATTAGAGAAATAATAGCTTATATTTGATATAAGAATGACAATTTTATGACGCTAATCATTAAATATTCATAAATAAAAGAGTTAAGTTATATTAAAGCAAAGAGCGTGCCTTCTGGTTTGGCAAACAGAAATCACTTCTAAATTTTATAGATTTGACAACTCTTTTGGATTGTCAAATCTATAAAATACTTATTTACTTTCCATTACAGCTTTATGACTTAGACGTATTTTGCCATCTCGTGTGATTTCAAGAACTTTTACTTTAAGCTTATCACCTTCCTTAACAACATCAGTAACTTTTTTCACTCTGTGAGCAGAGAGTTCTGAAATATGAACAAGCCCATCAGTACCAGTTTTGACTCTTACAAATGCACCAAAATCAGTGATTTTAACAACTTCACCCTCATAAATTCCTCCAACTTCAGGGTCAAGACATATATCATTTACAACCTTCAAAGCTGCTTCTCCATCTTTCTCATTTTCAGCAGAAATTTTTACAAGACCAGTATCATCTACTTCAATAGTTGTGAAGGTGTCTGCTTGTATAGCACGGATCATCTTCCCACCAGGTCCTATTAAATCACGTATCTTATCAGGATTTATTTTAAGGGTGTAAATCTTAGGAGCATGTGGCGACATCTCACTTCGAGCTTTGTTAAGGGTTTCAAGCATTTTATTTAAAATATGAATTCTTCCCTCGCGTGCCTGAGTCAATGCCTTTACCATAATATCGCGTGAGAGTTCTCGAATCTTAATATCCATTTGAAGAGCAGTAATACCTGTTTCAGTTCCCGCTACTTTAAAATCCATATCTCCAAAATGATCTTCATCACCGAGAATATCGCTCAAAACAACTGTGTTCTCTTCGTCAGTAATAAGCCCCATTGCAATACCTGATACAGGTGCTTTTATTGGGACACCACCATCCATCATAGCAAGAGTGCCTGCACAGACAGTTCCCATTGATGAACTGCCATTAGACTCCATTACTTCGCCAACAACACGGATAGTATATTCAAAATCTGCCTTATCAGGTACAATTCTCTCAAGAGCACGGGTAGCAAGGTTGCCATGACCTATATCTCTTCTGCTTGGGCCTCCCGGACGTTTACACTCACCAACTGAAAATGGCGGAAAGTTATAGTGAAGCATAAATGGGCGAGATTCATCACCACTTAATGTTTCAACTTTTTGCTCATCTCTGCCTGAACCTAAAGTTAACACGCCTAAAACTTGAGTCTCTCCACGGGTAAATAATGCGCTTCCATGAGGTCTTGGAAGATTTCCAACTTCGCAAGTAATTTGGCGGATTTCATCAAAAGCTCTGCCGTCAATTCTTCGGTTCTCTTTAAGGACAATTTGACGGCTAATCTCTTTTACAAGATCGCCAAATAGAGATTTAACTTCTTTTGCTATATCTTTTATTTCACCATCATTTTCATAAAGTGTTTTAAATTCGGTTACAAGTTCATCTCGTACTTTATCTAAAGCTATATGCCTTTCAGCCTTACCCTTAATCTGAATGGCATTATGAATTCTATCTGAAGCATTTATTTTTATCTTTTCAAGTAGTTCATAATTTATTTCGGGAGGTGTGAGCTTGCGTTTTTCTTTACCCAACACTTTTTTAAGTTCATGCTGAATTTCAATAAGAGGTTGCATTGCATCATGCCCAAAAAATATGGCGTCAAGCATCTCAGATTCAGAGACAATATTTGCTCCGCCTTCAACCATAGTTACACCTGTTTTTGAACCTGCTACCACAAGTTCAATATCGCTTTTTGACATCTGTTCAATAGTTGGGTTAACTACAAATTGACCATTAATTCTTCCTACTCGGACCCCTGCAATGGGTCCTAAAAATGGAATATCTGAAATTTCTAAGGCAGCAGATGCACCAACCATTGCAAGAACATCTGCCTCGTTTTCCTTGTCCATAGATAGCACTGTTGCAATAATCTGAGTCTCAAAATTATAACCTTTTTCAAACAAAGGGCGAATAGGTCTATCGATTAAACGGCTGGTAAGTGTCTCTTTGTCGCTTGGTCTTCCAATCTCACGCCTAAAATAATTTCCCGGTATCCTTCCTGCAGCATATATTTTCTCTTGATACTCTACAGAAAGAGGAAGAAAGCCAGACTCTTCTCTTTGCTCTTTTGAAGCTACAGCAGTTACAAGCACCATAGTATCACCATATCTGACAATCACAGCACCAGAAGCCTGTTTTGCTATTTTGCCAGATGAGATTGAGAACTCTTTTCCATTAATAATTGTTGTAACAGTTTTTTCCATAATTTCTCCTGATAAAAAAAAGAGTCAGCAAAAACACAAAAAGATATTTTTTTGTGCTGCTAACTCTTTTATTGAAATACTTACGACTTTGAACATTAATTCAAAATCTTATTTTCTTAATCCTAATTTGTCAATAAGTGCCCTGTATCTATTTATATCTTTTCTCTTAAGATATTCAAGAAGACTTCTACGTCTTCCAACAAGAACAAGCAAGCCCCTTCTTGAGTGGTGATCTTTCTGGTGAACTTTTACATGCTCAGTAAGATAGTTGATTCTGTGAGTCAAAATAGCAACCTGAACTTCAGGAGAACCTGTATCAGTTTCATGTTGGCGATATTGCTCGATCATCTCAAGTTTTTTTTCAGATAGTGCATTCATGTTAATAACTCCCTATTGGAATAGATAATTAATTGATATTCTGTGAATACCGTTTTTTCTGATATTAAAGTTATCCAATATTCCATTCAGACAACTGGTGTTCAAATAGGACAGATACAGAATATCTCAATAAATAAAATAACAACTACTACTATTAATAAAAGACGATTTTTTTAGATTTTATAAAAATCTATAGTAAACAAATCGCTTGAATAAACCTATCCACGACCAAAGGACGTGGCTTTAAAGTTCTAATAGAATTTAGAACGCAAATTACCAACTAATTTACAAAAACGCAACAGTAATCATATTTATTAAGGTGGTCGTTATATTGAACAATTGCTGCAAGCCTAC
>JADFXA010000163.1 GCA_015233755.1 Desulfamplus sp.
TCACTCTTTCCCTCATGACGCTCTTCCGTTATTTATCAAAAGTTCTCCTGTTTAAACCTGTTTTAAACATTTATCTTATTTTAAAAATGTATAGTGCAGAACTTAGTTAATACTAAGACAATAATGCTATGGCTGCTTGGTTTAACTAACTGCTATAATTATGAATTATAAGAATACTCTTCAAAATCTGGAATTTTATCTTTAAAGTAATCTTTCATTTTTTTTATAATATTGTTTTCGATCTGACGCACTCTCTCTCTTGAGATGTTGTATGTCTCTCCTATTTCTTGTAGAGTTAGAGGCTCGTCAGAAAATATTCTTTTTTCAAAAATCTCAAGTTCTCGAGGTTTAAGGCTCTTTTTAAATTCATTGACTTTTGTGTGCAATATATCTTCAATCTGTTTTCTTGCGACTTTATCTTCAGTAGAGTCTATGTCACTGTTTATGAACTCAATTCGTTCAGTATTAGAATCTTCTTTAATAGGCTCGTCAAGCGAAATATCCCAACCATCGAGACGTTGATCCATATCTAAAATCTCTTGCTCAGATACTCCCATTCTCTCTGAAAGTAGTTTGGGTTTTGGATCAAAACCTTGCTCAATTAACCTCTGTTTCTCTTTTTTTAATCTAAAAAAGAGTTTACGCTGCCCCTGTGTTGTTCCAATCTTAACAAGCCGCCAATTATCCATAATGAATTTAAGTATATATGCTTTAATCCAAAATGAGGCGTAATATGAAAATTTTACGTTTTTATATGGGTCGAATTTTTTTACTGCTTGAACAAGTCCAATATTTCCCTCTTGAATCAAATCAAGGAGGTTTTGCATCCATATCCGCTGAAATTCAATAGCAATCTTGACAACTAACCTAAGGTTAGAAGTTACCATTATATATGCAGACTCGCTATCATTCTCTTCTTGAATTTTGCGGCCTAATTTTACCTCTTCTGCACGAGTAAGGAGTCTATATCTGTTAATTTCAGCTAAATAGCTCTGGAGAGGATCAGATTTCACAATTGCATGATGAGTTGATGAACCATGTTTTTTGGTAGGAAGCAGAAAATCATTTCTACTTACAGGTGTTATATCTTGTAGAATTTCTTCAATATCAATGGAAGCCAATATGTCAGACGCTATTATTTCAGCATCATCTTGGCTTAATATCTCATCTTCAATTATATCTTCATCAACTAAAAGCTCATCGTTTTCCAAAACATCTTCTGAAATATCTTCGGTTTCAGATATATCTTGATCTTCCAAAATAATTTCAGGTTTTACAACATTTTTATATATATTATTGTCGTTACCCATTGTTCTCTCTCTTTTTAGTGTTTTATATACTTCAAACCAAAATCAATTTAGCTTTAATCTATGCAAAGCTAAACTTATGACCGAGATCAATATCTATTGATTTGTTTATCTCTTTTTATTTTTGAATATAATGTAGCCGACTTTTTACCAATATATGTATATTTACTCTAAATAACTCAGATGCCCAAAACAATACGATTACTCAATAAACATTGCATCTCCATAACTGAAAAAACGATATTTTTTCTCAATTGCCTCTTTGTATGCTTTGAAAATAAGTTCTTTGCTTGAAAATGCAGATACAAGCATGAGAAGTGTCGATTCAGGAAGATGAAAATTTGTTATTATGGCGTCAACAATTTTGAATTTATAGCCTGGATAGATGAATAGATCGCATTTCCCATTACCTGCATGTAATATCCCTTTTTCATCAGCTGCATACTCAAGAGTTCTCACAGACGTAGTTCCTACAGCAATTATTCTTCTCCCCTCTGATTTTGCTCTATTTATAGCTTGTGCAGATTCTTCTGGTATTGAGTAAAATTCGGAGTGTACCTGGTGTTCTCTAATATCAGATACTCTTACAGGAGAAAAAGTTCCATATCCAACATGAAGCGTAATCTTTACAAACTCAACTCCCTTTGTTTTGAGTCTTTTAATAAGAGGCTCTGTAAAATGAAGTCCTGCTGTTGGAGCTGCAACTGCTCCTTTTTCTGTAGCATAAACAGTCTGGTAACTTTTTATATCTATGTTGTCATGTTTGATCTTAAGAGTGTATTCATTATAGTTTGAATTGTTATCACTTGCATTATTATCTAAAAGGTTGTCAGCTCCAAGATTATTTACCATATTTTCTCTACGAATATATGGTGGAAGAGGAATTTCTCCATAAGCTTCAAGTAAAAAATCAAAATCAAGATGTTGTGAACTATTTGAAGAGATTAAATTATTGTTAATCACATTCTTGCTATCTGGTGCAAGAAATCTGACATTGAAAGTTGCTTCATTTACAGACTCAACTCTTGCGTTAAGAGTTTTACTATCTCCAAATTTTTTACTACAAAGTTTTAATATAGTCCCAGGTTTTGGGCTTTTTGATGCTCGAATCATACATTCACACTCAAAGTAGCCCTTCTCTTTCTGTGTTGCAATGCCACCAATATAGTCAAGAATTAACACTTCAACTTTGCCGCCACTCTCTTTGTATCCTTTAAGTCTTGCTGGTATTACTCTTGTATTATTTATGATTAAAAGATCATCGGGCTTTAAAATGCTTTCAATATCTTTAAATAGGTAATGAGATACTTTACCATCAATTTCGGCGATTTTATCGCTTATCTGAACAGCGCAGTCTTTTGTTGCAGATATTTTATTTCTCTTTTCAACTCTTAATAGCCTTGATTCGTCTCTATTTTCTATTGGATCTTGAGCTATAAGTTCAGGAGGAAGCTCATAATTATAGTCTGAAAGTAAATACATTTTATTTAGCGACTCTTTTAGGAATTCTTCTTTTAACTTAGTAAACTGATTTTAATATTTAATTGAGCTTATGCAACAACATTTTATATCCAGTAAAATCAATTAGACAATTTAAGGTTTCAATTCTCTCTAATAATTTAAACTTAAGATGCTTTAACAATAAATGATGTAGTTATTTATAGCAATTTTTTTCCAAAATAGACAACGCCAAGTCCTAGAAGCATAAGTATAGCTCCAAAACGCCTTAACGAGTTTTCAGGAAGCTCTGTTACCGTTGCGATTATCTCTTTCATCTTTTCTGGAAAGGCAAAGTATGGCAGACCTTCTACAATCATAACCATTCCCATGACGCAAAGGAAAAATTTCATTCTATTTTCAATCCTATAAAATTTTGATTTTAAATTGATTTCTAAAATGTAATAATATTATCGCTGTTTTCAAATTAACTCATACATAAACTTTATTAATTCCATATCTGACACAAGTTTATTCAAAAATATAGCACAAAAAATAATATTGATAAATCAAATCATCAGGGTTATAAGATATTGTTGGAATTATTCATAAATCACTACAATTAGACCAAATTTTATCGGTTTTTAATTTTATTTAGTTTTAATTAGGTGCCTTTAATTAACTATAAATTATTAATCTTAGTTAAAGATTTTAGGAATACAATATTATGCAGTATGAACCAGTAATTGGGCTTGAAGTTCATGCCCAGCTCAAAACTGATACAAAGATATTTTGCAGTTGTTCGACTAAATTTGGAGCAGAACCAAATGCCAATACATGCCCTGTTTGTACAGGTATGCCAGGAGTCTTACCTGTTTTAAACCATAAAGCTGTTACTTTTGCCATAAGAGCCGCTCTTGCTACAAACTGCAAAATTGCAAGAGAGAGTAGATTTGATAGAAAAAATTATTTCTACCCCGACCTTCCAAAAGGTTATCAAATTTCTCAGTATGCCTACCCAATAGCAGAGCACGGTTATCTCTCAATTGATATTGATGATGGACTTGAGAAAATAATTGGAATTACTCGAATCCACATGGAAGAAGATGCTGGAAAATTGATACATGACCCGCAAAGATCAAAAAGTATGGTTGATCTCAATAGAACAGGAGTTCCATTAGTTGAAATTGTAAGTGAGCCAGATATTCGCTCAGCAACCGAAGCTGGTGCGTATTTAAGAAAACTCCACGCTATTTTAAAATATATTGATGTTTGCGATGGAAATATGGAAGAGGGTAGTTTTAGATGCGATGCAAACGTTTCTCTTAGGCCTTTTGGAGAGGCAAAATTTGGAACTCGAACGGAGCTTAAAAATCTTAACTCATTTAAGCATGTTGAAAAGGCCATTTTGTATGAAATTCAAAGACAGACCTATCTTCTTGATGAAGGCAAAGAGATTGTGCAGGAGACTCGTCTTTGGGATCCTGTTAAAAATTTGACTAAATCCATGAGAGGTAAAGAAGATGCTCATGATTATCGATATTTCCCAGATCCTGATCTTGTTCCTTTAATTGTTGATGATGAGTGGATAAATGCTATCAAGACAGAGATGCCAGAACTTCCACACGTTAAAAAATCACGCTTTATTAGCGAATATAATCTTTCTGCCTATGATGCAGAAGTTCTTACATCTTCAAAAGAGCTTGCCAACTATTTTGAGGCAACAGCATCTTCCCTCCAAGATAAAAAACTTGCGGCAAATTGGATTATGGGACCTATACTTGCGATGATAAAGGGCGAGGGGAACACAATTGAAGAACCTCCAATTTCATCTTCTGATCTTGCAGAGCTTTTAACTCTTCTTGAAAAAAATACCATTAATGCAACTGCTGCAAAGAGTGTTTTTGAGAAGATTGTATCTATAAATAAAGCTTTTGGTGAATCTGCTAAATCAAACTATTCATCTGGTAAACCAGACGAATCTGAATTTGATGAATCTGAAAAACCTGAATCTGATGAATTACTTAAATGGAAAGGGTTAAAGCCAGCTCAATTGGTGCGTGAAATGGGACTTGAACAAGTGTCAGATCATTTTGAGCTTGGAACGATTGTAGATGAGGTAATAGCCCAAAATCCAGCGGAACTTGAATCATATAGAAACGGTAAAACTAAGCTATTTAGCTTTTTTATGGGGCAGATTATGAAAAAAACAAAAGGTAAAGCTGACCCAAAAGTGATAACACAGCTTCTTAATGAGAAATTATAATTGGAGGATTTGACAAATTTGTAAAAGGTTGTCAAATCTACTGAAAAACGGTCAATATCCTATCTTAAGAAATGAGAATTTAATAAAATCATAAAGTATTTGGAGCTGCTCTTTAATATCAAGCTTCCACACTTATAAGTTTAGGAGTTAATTTTATGCTCATTCTTAAAAAGGGAAATTTGGAGAACTTTAAATGAAGCAGAACAGGCAAAAATCAGTAATTGATCTTTATATTGTAATTTTTATTCTTATATCTTTGTGCCAATTCCCAAATGTAGCATTATCTGAAATAAAAACAGTTTCCATTACTCCATTCCAAATAAACTCTCCAAAAGATATATCTTATATCCAAAATGGTATCCGTGAAATGCTATCTTCAAGGCTTGCTTGGAAAGAGAGGATTCTTGTGGTATCAGAAAATCTTAAAACAATAAAAGAGGTATCTGTTAAAAATACTATATCCACAGAAAAAGATAAGCATCAAAACATTTCAAATTTCGATTATATGATACAAGGAAGTATTACTGAATTTGCGGGAGCATTTA
>JADFXA010000164.1 GCA_015233755.1 Desulfamplus sp.
ATATTGGATTTATAGATTTTGAAGATGAAAACCTAACTTTAAACCGTAAATGGTTTCTTGAGTTAATGGATGAGATAGTAAGAATCTGCGGCACAAAAGATATAGAACTTCGGGCAATGAACGGACTATATACACCTTCACTTGATGAAGAAGTTATTATTGCTATGAAAAGCGCAGGGTTTAAAACTTTAAATCTCTCTTTAGGATCAACTTCACAAGAACAGCTAAAAAGATTCAAACGACCTGATGTTAGAGCTTCTTTTGAAAATGTGTTATCAATTGCAGAAAATTATGGTCTTGAAACAGTTTCATATTTAATTGCTGGTTCACCTTACCAAAATCCAGATGACTCTTTAGACGATCTTCTTTTTTTAGCACAAAAAAAGACACTTATTGGACTCTCAATCTTCTATCCTGCCCCTGGAAGTGTTGACTACGAAGAGTGTTTTAAGATTGGGCTTCTTCCTGATAGTTTTTTGCTTATGCGTTCTTCTGCATTGCCTATTAATCATACTACAAGCCGTATTCAATCAGTTACTTTGCTGCGTCTTGCAAGAGTTCTTAATTTTATGAAATACATTGTAAACGAAGGACAATCGATCCCTATTCCCGAGCCATACAAACAGATTAACCTTAAAAACATTGCAAGTTTAATTCAGAGGAGAGAATCAGGAGTTACCCTTCTTAAATGGTTTCTTCATGATGGGGTTTTGAGAGGAATTAACAAAACTGGCGAAGTTTTTGAACACATTGTAGATTCTAAACTTTGCATGAGATTTGTAAAAGAGATGGAACATTTATCAATTAGGTAAATATGGGTTAATAATAAAGATGTAAGAAATATGTAAGCTGCATATAGATAAAGGAGTTGGTCATGTTTTATGTCTCTAATATCGAAACCAGCTCTTAAAAATGACCAAAACTGAAATAAACTATTACAGATATTCGCACTAAATTTGGAGTTTTTATAATTAAATAACAAAATAAATTTTAAGGACTATATTATGATTACAAATACATATATATCCCAAGCGATGAAAATAAGGCTTGATGATGAGCTTCCAGAGATGTCACCATTTAAAGAGGGAATCCGCCGTGCCCCAGCAAGAGGTTTTCGGTTAAGTGCAAACCAAACTAAAACAGCATTGGCCAATGCTTTGCGTTATATTCCTGAAAAGCATCACGCGACCTTAATTCCAGAGTTTTTAGATGAGCTTAAAACACGAGGAAGGATTTATGGCTACAGATTCAGACCATACAACACTGATAATAATATTTTCTCTACAAACATTGATAAAGATAGTGCTGCAATTTTAACAGCTTCAAATAATTTAGGTAATATCAAGGCAAAACCAATTGAGATGTATAAAGGCAACTGTCTTGCAGGGAAGGCATTTCAGTTGATGATTGACAACAACCTTGACTTTGATGTTGCTCTTTACCCTTATGAACTTGTAACTTACGGCGAAACAGGAAGTGTCTGCCAAAATTGGATGCAGTATAGGCTTATTAAAAAATATTTAGAGGTTATGACAGAAAACCAAACCCTTGTAATGCAGTCAGGACACCCTTTAGGACTGTTTAAATCTTCACCTGAAGATCCTCGTGTTATTATTACAAACGGTCTGATGGTTGGGTTATACGATAATCCTGACGATTGGGAAATAGCAGCCCAGATGGGTGTTTCATCCTATGGTCAGATGACAGCGGGTGGCTGGATGTATATAGGACCACAAGGCATTGTTCATGGCACATACAATACTCTTTTAAATGCTGGAAGAAAGGTTTGCGGCGTTGCAGCTAATGGCGATCTTGCAGGCCTTTTGTTTGTCTCATCAGGGCTTGGTGGAATGAGTGGTGCACAGCCCAAAGCTGCCAAAATAGCTGGAGCTGTCTCAATTACTGCTGAAGTCGATCTATCAAGAATTAAGACGCGCCATGAGCAGGGTTGGGTTGATGTTGTCTCATCTGACCCTGATGAAGTTTTATCTATAGCATCTAAATCTGTAAAGGAAAAATCAGCTGCGTCAATCGCCTTTCATGGCAATATAGTTGATCTTCTTGAGTATATCGTAAAAAAGAACTTCAAGGTTGATCTTCTCTCTGATCAGACATCATGCCACGTTGTTTATGATGGTGGATATTGCCCGCAAGGCATAACTTTTGAAGAGAGGACATCTCTTCTTGCTGAAGATAGAGTGTTGTTTAAGAAATTGGTAGATAAAAGTCTTAAACGGCACTATGAGCTTATTCAAGAGATTTCAAAACAGGGAACATTCTTTTTTGATTATGGAAACGCATTTTTAAAGGCTGTCTTTGATGCTGGAGTTATTGAGGTTGCAAAGAATGGGATAGATGCTAAAGATGGTTTTGTATTTCCATCATATTTTGAAGATATTATGGGACCAATCTTTGACTATGGCTACGGCCCATTTCGCTGGGTTTGCTTAAGTGGAAAACCAGAAGATTTAGAAAAAACTGATAAAGCTGCAATGGCCTGCATTGATCCTGGCAGAAGAGCAGAAGATAGAGATAACTATATCTGGATAAGAGATGCCTTAAAAAACCGATTGGTTGTTGGAAGCCAAGCAAGAATTTTATATCAAGATGCTGCTGGCAGAGTTAATATTGCTCTAAAATTTAATGATATGGTTCGAAATGGAGAGGTTGGACCAATTATGCTTGGAAGAGATCACCACGATCCAGGTGGTACTGATTCACCTTTTAGAGAGACAGCAAACATAAAAGATGGCAGCAATGTCTGTGCTGATATGGCAACCCACTGTTTTGCTGGAAATGCTGCACGCGGAATGTCGCTTGTTGCTCTTCATAATGGAGGCGGCACTGGAATTGGAAAGGCAATTAACGGCGGATTTGGGTTGGTTCTTGATGGAAGCGATAGAGTTGACAACATTATACGCTCTGCAATGTCATGGGACGTTATGGGTGGAGTCGCACGCCGAAATTGGGCAAGAAACAAAAATGCAATGGAGGTCGCAATCAGCTATAACATCGAAAACCGTAACGGAGATCAAGTTACTATTCCGTTTCTGCCAGATGAGAAATTGATTGATAAATCAATCGCAATTATGTTTAAATAAAGTATTTTTTTAGAGTAAAAAATAAAACTTATGGGTAAGCTTCTTTATGCTTACCCATACCATTTTAAAATTTTGGCTGGAACTTAGGAGAAAGTATGAGAGTCAAAAATATCAGCTTAAGATGGCAGATACTAACAATATGTACCATGCTGGTTTCAATTCCATTATTAGTTCTGGCGGTGGTTGCTTATCACAGCGTAAAGAACCAGACCGTAATGCAGTTGGAGTCAAACCTTAAATCACAGGCCTCGGTCTGCCTCTCTATGACAGATACTGCTTACAAAATTTCCTTAGAACAAGTTAAAAGCTCTTTATCAACTGGAAGAGTAGCTATTATTTCAGGAATAAATACTGGTAGAAAAATTGTTATAGACACTAATGAGACAAAGAAAATTTCTGCGGTGAATCAGATAGATAAAAGCTCCAAAGAGATAGATTTGCCAACATTTAAAATTAACGGAGAGGTAATTTATGGTAATATTAGATATGTTGATAAGATAAAGGAGTTGACGACTCTTTCTGTTACTATTTTCCAGTTAATACCTGATGGCTTGCTGCGTATTTCTACCAATGTTCTTAAACCTGATGGGTCTCGTGCGGTCAACACATACATTCCAAAGGATTCGCCTGTTTATAAGAGCATCATAAATGGAGATTCATATTATGGCAGAGCATTTGTGGTAAAGGAATGGTGTATTTCAGGGTATGAACCTATAAAAGATACTGAGGGCAAAATTGCAGGAGCCTTGTTTGTCGGTTTTCCTGAAGAAATCGTTGTGAATATGCTGTATGAAAAATATTCTAAAATAGTTATTGGAAAGACTGGATATGTTTACATTCTCAACTCCAAAGGCGATTATATTCTCTCTTCAAAGAGGGAAAGAGATGGAGAAAATATCTGGGAAGCAAAAGACTATAATGGACGTTTTTTTATTCAAGATATGATAAATTCCGCAATCAAGCTGCCATCAGGAACTTCTGAAATAATGGAATACCCTTGGCAGAACAAGGGTGAAAGCATCCCAAGGATGAAAATATCAGGTTATACCTATTTCCCTCAGTGGGATTGGATTATAGGATATTCTGCTTATCAAGATGAATTTTTTGGTGGTTTAGATAGTATCAAGTACTTAACAAGTATAATAGTTGGCGCTGCCCTTTTAATTGGTCTTATAATAGCCGTTACCTTTTCAGGCAGTATTGCCAAAAGCATTGGAAAGGTTATAGCTGTGGTTGAATCTATTGGAAGTGGTGACCTTACCACAAAGATTGACGTGGAGAATATTGGAACCAATGAGCTTGGAAGAATAAATCAGGCTCTATCTTCAATGTCTTTAAATCTTCAAGGGCTTATCCGCCAAATTGCGGGTAATGCTGATACTTTGGGCAATGCATCAAATGAGCTTGCTGCTTCATCAACTCATCTTAGCAAATCCACTGAAGATGTCTCAAATCAGTCAAATACAATTGCTGCTGCTGCAGAAGAGTTAAGTTCCAACATGTCCACTGTTGTGGATATTTCTGAACATGCATCATCAAACATATCAATGGTTGCCTCTGCTGCTGACCAGATGACATCCACAATTAATGAAATTGCTCAAAATGCATCTAAAACACGCACTTTGAGTGAAAATGCTGTTAAAAGAGTTGTCAAATCTTCTGAAACAATAGATCAGCTTGGGAAATCAGCCAAAGAAATCGGCGTGGTTATTGAGACAATTGCAGAAATTTCCGAACAGACAAATCTTCTTGCACTTAATGCAACTATTGAGGCAGCCCGTGCTGGAGAAGCAGGCAAGGGCTTTGCAGTTGTTGCAAGCGAGATAAAGGAGCTTGCCAAACAGACAGCAGTTGCAAGTCAGTCTATAAAAGATAAGATTGAGGGCATTCAAAATTCAACAACAGAAACTGTTTATGAAATTAAAGATATATCTACAGTTATTAATAATGTAAATGATATGATATCAACAATCGCTGCGGCAGTTGAAGAGCAGTCTGCAACGACTAAGGAGATCGCTGATAATGTAGCCGATGCTTCAGGCGGGATTAAGAATGTATCAGAAAATGTAATGCAGAGTGCAAAAGTTGTTGATGAAATAGCAAGTGGTATTTCAGGGACGAATCAGGCGGTAAACAAGATATCTGGCAGCAGTTCGCAGGTCAATAAAAAAGCTGATGAACTAAAATTGCTTGCTGGAAAACTTAAAGAAACTGTGGATAAATTTAAGGTTTAGCAGGATAATTAAAATGACAATAAAACTTTTCAAAAATGCAAATATATACACTCCCATTGATAAAGGCAAACCGTGTTCTGGAGAATCTCAAGGAGATCTTAACCATTTTGAGAATGGGGCAATTCTTGTGAAAAACGGAATCATCGTTGATATTGGAAATATTGACGACATAAAAGGGATTAATGATATTTGTAATATTGATAATCTTGAAAATGATG
>JADFXA010000165.1 GCA_015233755.1 Desulfamplus sp.
GAAAATTGCAAAATCAAGAGGTTCTTTGGTGTACATAGTTGTAATCAGAACAATTACAGACATTGTAATATTAAGAGCAAGAAGGAAATCAAGCAAAATTGCAGGCAGAGGAAGTATCATTGCCATCAAGATAGCAACCATTGCAACAACCATTGCAATGTCAGATGACTCTTTTTTTAAACTTTGAAGGATTCCTGTATTTTCTTCAGCCATTGAATTTCCTCCTTATATGTTTTAACAGATGCTCTGACTTTCACAGATGTTTGACGGATACGCCAAAAAAATGACATATCTAATTTAATAATGCCCGAAATTATACCAGCAAGGTCATAGTGTAGGAACAACGATCGTTGTTCTCTACCTAAATACGTTTACCCTTTAATTTGTAAACATAGGCAAGAAGCTCTGCCACAGCTTGGAATAGATCTGGCGGAACTGTCTGACCTACTTCAACCATAGAATACAAATTTCGAGCCAACTCTTTGTTTTCCACAAGAGGGACTCCAGACTCTTCCGCAATTCTCCTTATGTTTGCAGCAACAGCACCTGCACCTTTAGCAAGAATCGTAGGTGCTTCCATTGTTGCACCATCATATTTTATAGCAACTGCAAGACGGGTCGGGTTGGTTACTACAACATCAGCTTTTGGAACATCTGCCATCATTCTTTGGCGTGCAGCTTGTGCCTGAATCTGCCTTATCTTTGATTTAATTTGAGGATCACCCTCTGTCTGTTTAAATTCCTCCTTAACCTCCTGCTTGGTCATCTTTTGATCCTCAAGAAACTGCCATTTTTGATAGGCATAATCAAGGATCGCAATAAGTGCCATAACTAAAATAATTTTTATAACAATATTAAAAGATAACTTCATTATATAGAGAAGAATAAAAGAGATGCTGTTGTCATAAAGCCTTATAATATTATCAATTTCACCCTTAACCGCAATATAGGCAACTGCAAAAACAATAACTAATTTTAGAACACTTTTAACAAGCTCAATCAAAGACCTTGATGAAAATATCCGCATGAATCCAGAAAGAGGGTTTATTTTAGATAGTTTAGGCTCAAGTGCTTCCCATGAGATATGGAATCCCACCTGAAATAGATTAGATGCAAAGGCTGCAAAAAATACAGCAATAAGGATAGGAGTGAGCATCAGAAACATAATCTCTGAATAGCGGAAAAATAGGTTTATTACTTCACTGTCTGTCAATATCGGCACACCTTCAAAACGCAAGGTGTGGTCCATCATAGCAAGACAATTGTTGTATATCATTGATGCAAAAGCACGCAGAGCCAAAACTCCTGCAAGCAGAACAAATACAGAGGGTATCTCCATACTTTTTGCAACTTGTCCCTGTTCGCGAGCTTTAGTAAGTTTCCTTGCGGATGCATCTTCTGTCTTCTCACCACCACCACCTGGAGCTTCTGCCATATATTACCCGCCTCCTGATGCCCATAAAAAGATAGACAAAAATAGAGCTTTTAAACCACCAATATACTCTCTTGTAACTATCTTGATAATTTCAAGAGAAAATCCAAAGAGCATAAAACCAACAAGTATTTGAAACGGAAAAGCTACCGTCATTATATTCATCTGAGGTGCAAACTTACCAGTTAAACCTAAAGCTACGTTTGTAAATAAAAGTGAGGCAATTACAGGTGCTCCAATCTTTATGGCAAGAACAAAAAGCTCTGTTCCTTGTTGAGTTAATGTGTCAAGAATAGCTTGTTTAAAGAAGAAAGTACCTGGTGGAACTATTTTGAAACTATCTATCACACATAGAATAACAATGTGGTGGCCATTAAATAGAAGAAAAGTAAGAAGTGTCATCCAGTAGGATATCTCTTCGAGAATGGAAACATTTGCTCCTGTTAATGGATCAACGACATTGACCATTGAAAATCCCATCTGAAATCCTATGATCTGCCCTGAAAACTGGATAGCACCAAGAAAAAATCTAACACAAAGTGAAAGCACAAGGCCTATCATAAGTTCAGTAAAAATAAGCAGCCCTGTTTCAATAGCAGTTTCAGGAAAGAGCGATGAGTCAATATCAACAACTGAGTATAAAAGAAGAGATAAAACCATACAAAGGCAGGTCTTTACCACTCGAGGAACTACCCTTGTGGCAAAGATGGGGAGCATAAAAAGGACAACACTAAATCTTGCAAGAACAAGCAGAAAAACTTTGAACTCATCAACATTGTAAAGATTTAGTATGGGCATCTCAAAACCATATTAGAAAATTATTATGGGCGATTCATCAATCGCCCATAAGGTCTGTTTTTAATAGAGTTCCTGTAAAACTTGAACTACCTTTTGAGTTTACTGGGTAGAAAATGGATTTTTCAGGAGATAAATTTTTTCTATGCAATGCTTATTTTATATACATGGGAATATTTTCAATAATGCGTGTTGTATATTCTGTGAACTGCTCAAGTATCCAAGGAGCAAAAAAGAGAAGAGCTGCAAAAACAGCAATAATCTTAGGAACAAATGAGAGCGTCATCTCCTGAATAGATGTTACAGCTTGAAACACACTTACAGCAAGACCCACAATTAATCCAAGCATAAGCATCGGCATTGATGTCATCAAAGTCATCATAATTGCCTCTTTTGCAAATTCAATAATAAATTCAGGGGTCATGCAGCTACCTTTTTGAGCATTATAGATCTAAATACTTTTTAGTTATTTTTTCAAAAAGTTATCCCAAAACTCTTCATCATTGATCCAATAAGAAGATTCCAACCATCTACAAGAACAAACAACATGAGCTTAAAAGGCATTGAGATCATAACAGGCGGAAGCATCATCATACCCATTGCAAGCAAAACAGATGCAACAACCATGTCAATTACTAAAAAAGGGACATATAGGACAAAACCAATTATAAACCCAGTCTTTAATTCACTTATAACATAGGCTGGAATCAAAATCAGAAGCGATACATCATTTCTATTTTCAGGCTTACTAACCTTAGCGCCTTTAACAAACATGGCAATATCAGCCTCTCTTGTATTAACCAAAAGGTAATTTCTTATTGGAATCTGAGCCTCATTGAACGCCTCTTTATAGGTGATTTTGTTTTCAAGATATGGGTTTAAAGCTTTATCATAAATCTCTTGGCCAACGGGACGCATTATAAAAAAGGTCATAAATAGAGCCAACCCCACTATTACCTGATTAGGCGGGCTTGTTTGCGTTCCAATTGCCTGCCTCAAAAAATGGAACACCACAATAATGCGGGTAAACGGGGTCATCAAAATAAGAATAGATGGTGCAAGACCAATAATTGTGAGAAGAGCTATAATCTCAAGGACAATTGCAACCTGCTCAGGATTATCTGGATTTGCTGGTTCAACTCCTATTTTAAGCGATGGGATAGGGAATGTTACTGCGTGGGCAATATCATAATCTATTGCCATAATTGAAATAAAAATTGAAATGCAGGCAAAAAGAAGAATCAAAACTTTGTTGAAAGATTTAACTCTCATTTTTTAACTCCTGATTAACTAAATTAGAGATATTTTTATATGACTTTTCAGAGTTTAAGATGTCAGAGTTCTTAATTTCATCAGGTTTAGCTTTAGAAGAGTTAGATTCAACATTTTTAAATGTTGGATGTTCAGAAGATTTGATGGTTGCAAGAGTTTGGATATTATTAGCTGTTATGCCAATAAGAAGGGTATTTCCCATAACTTCCATCAACACTACTTTCTCTCTTGGTGAAAAGTGGTGAAGTGCAATAACCTTAATATAATCATGCCGAGATTTAATAATATTAAGATTTGAAAATCGTTTTAATAGGTATAAAAGAATTAAAAGAGAAGCAATTACAAGAAGAAGCACCCCTCCTGTTTTAAAAAACGCTGCCCAAATATCTGTGGAGTGTTCCATTAATTTGTTAAACTCTTTACCCTATCCATTGGAGTGATGATGTCTGTTAAACGCACGCCAAACTTTTCATTAACAACAACAACCTCTCCACGAGCAATGAGCTTGCGATTAATATAAACCTCAAGAGGCTCTCCAGCAAGCTTATTAAGTTCAACAATTGATCCTTGACTTAACTGCAAAAGGTCATTTACAAGCATCTTTGTTCTACCAAGCTCTACAGAAAGCTCTAAAGGAATATCTAAAATAAATGATAACTCACGTTCTCCAGACTCATCTCCCGCAGTAACCGCTTTAGTATCAATATTTCCATTTTGATTTGCCATAATCTCACACCATAACTTTTTATTTATCTTAAATTTATTAAGCCAACTTAATTTATATTGAATCTAATCAGATGCAAGTCTAATTTTCTTATTTTAATTTCAACTTCTCTTCAACCCTAAATGCCTGAAAACCTCTTCTTACACCTGCATATCCTTTTATCTTCGGAAGATCGCCTACATACCCTGTCAACATCTCAGTTGCTTCGTGATCCAGCTGGATAATATCACCTTTTTGCATAAGCCAAAGCCTCTCTCCCGTTATTTCAGTTGCCCCTAACTCTATTCTAAGTTCAATGGTGGACTCTAAAATTACAGACTCTAACATTTGGCGCCACGCAAGGTCTGTCTGCTCAATTTCAGCCTGAAATCCTGAAGCTAACTTTGATCTTAAAGGCTCTATCATTGAATAAGGAAGACAAACTATCAAATTTCCAGCAATTTGCTCAAGCTCAATCTCAAATCTTGTAACAATAACCAAATCAGTCGGAAGAACTATTGCGGCAAATTGTGGATTCATCTCAGATCTTACAAGTGAGGTTTTAATATTTTCAATAGGTCCCCATGCTGTTTCAATATTTTTAAGACAAGCTACAACAACCTTTTTTGTGGCAACCTCCTCAATTACCGTAAAATCTCTTCCCTCAACCCTTGCTCTACCCGAACCTTCACCACCAAAAAAAGTATCTATAAGGTTATATACAAGTTGGCTCTCAAGAATAACAAGTGCAAGACCTCTTAAAGGCTCCATTCTAAATACGTGTAAACTTGTTGGAACAGGAAGGCTTCTTACAAATTCAGAAAATTTAAGGGTATCAAGCGGGTTGGCACTAACATCTACGTTTGTTTGAAGAAGAGTCGACATGCTTGCCCGTAACTCTCTTGCAAGACGCTCATTAATAACATCAAAGGTGGGCATCCTTGCCCTGACAACCTTATCTTGGCTTGAGAAGTCATAAAGGGCGATACCATCGGCTGGAATAGGAGCAGCTGCCTCTTTTTCAACCTCAACTTCGCCAGAATCAAGACCAGCAAGTAGACTATCAACCTCATCTTGAGATAATATTTCGCTCATTATTTAAACTTAACTTTTTAATAAAAACTTGTTCGTGAAATTATAGTTAATACACATAAAACTATTGCAAAATAAAAGTGGTAAAATATACGTTTTTTATAATTTTTGAAGACAATGCTTTATTGAGCTCTTGAATAAGGCGGTATTTAAAATTTAATTTGCCTTCAGGTGTCCTTAATATAAGCCAGCTCG
>JADFXA010000166.1 GCA_015233755.1 Desulfamplus sp.
TGTATGAGGTGTTATATTACGCTCTAAACCAGCTTTTAGACTATATCTTTTTACGATTTTCCAAAAACCTTGACGAGTAATTGGTTCCCCTGCTCTTGCAACAAAAAGATATTTGCTTGTAATATTTTGAAGAAGTTGTGGACGACCTATTTTAATCCACTCAAGAGTTCTCTCTTTAGCATGAGAGCCAACTGGAACAATCCGTTCGCTTGAACCTTTACCAAATACTCTTACAAACCCTGCATCAAAATTTATATCTTGAACCTTCATATTAATAAGTTCCGATACCCTAAGACCAGCCCCGTAGATTATTTCAAGCATAGCTGAATTTCTAAGCTCACGAGGGTCTGTTATGTCTGGAATAGAGAGCATCTTCTCAATCTCAGATATTGTCATAACTTCAGGAAGATATAGACCAGTTTTAGGTATCTCGACAGTTTTGATGGGATCATTATTAATAATCTCTTCTTTTATCAAGAATTTAAATAACCCTCTTATAGTTATTAAATGTCTTGCTCTTGAGCGTGCAGAAAGACCCTCTTTTTGAAGATGAATAAGCCATGCTAATATTGCAGTTGTATCCACCAACTCAATATATTCAATGCTATTTTTAACCATAAAATCAACAAAGCCTGCAAGGTCTATTGTGTATGATTCAAGACTGTTAGCAGCAAGTCCCTTCTCAAGAAGAATATGTTTTATATAAAGATCAGATATTTTATCAAGATGTGTCGTCATCTATTGCTGCCTTACCCAATCCAACTGACCCGGTAAACATATTGTCTTTAAATCATAGTTGGCTTTAGCAAACGCTCTGGCATTAGAGCCAATTCTCACCCGTTTATATGGATCATCAAGAAGATTGCAAACACTATCAGCAAGACCATCAACATCAAAGAAATCTACAAGCTCTCCAGTCTTTTCATGAAATATTGCTTCATGCAGAGGTTTTGTGTTGCTTGCAACAATTGCACAACCTGCACTCATAGCCTCCAAAAGACTCCACGATAAGACAAAAGGGTATGTTAAATAGACATGAACAGTTGAAAGTTGGAGTAAGGGGATAAAGTGTTCATAAGGGATATTACCCAAAAAGTGGACTCTATTTAAATCTATCTTTTCTTTAACTTCATTTAAAAAAATATCTTTCCATGTTTGACCAGCAGAGGCTTTTGCTCCATAACTCACATCATTGCCGCCAACAATAAGTACCCTTGCATTTTTTCTACGTTTTAAAATTTCAGGTAAAGCACGCATGAAAATATGATAACCACGATATGGTTCAAGGTTGCGGTTCACAAAGGTTATGATCTCATCTTTTTTAGTTAATGGTAGGGCATTATTAAGTGTTAAACTAACACCAGAGTTAGGTGCTACCATATCTGTGTCAATGCCATCATGTAATACTTTGATTTTGCTGCGAAAAGGCTCTGGGAAAGTGCTTGCCTGCCATTTTGTTGGAGAGATTCCAGCATCAGCTATCTCAAAATGAAGAAGATTATTAAGATTTTTAAGGCGAAGACGGCAAACCTCACCTGGGTCAATAGCTGGAAATTCAGGATCAAAACCCACATCAGCCCCATTAGCATGATAAAAGAATTCGCAATAGATAAGCAGCTTGGCTTTAGGCCAGACATCTTTTAAAAATAAGCTTTCACCCCAACCTGGGTGTGCAACTATAACATCAGGAGTATATCCCTCTTTTTTAAGCTGCAAAGCTAATCTAAACGCTGCTTCTCCTCTAATTGTTTTTGTCTCAAAATCACTAACCCACGGATGTACATTTGGTGTAGTACCTCGTGATGGATTATATCCAACGAGTTTGACACCTTGCCATTGAGAAGGATGGTTTTTCTGCATTGTAAATGCTACAACTTCATCTCCTTTAGATACCAATGCAGGGGCAAGGTGTTTGAATTGACCTGGAAAATTTTGGTGAATAATAAGTATCTTCATCATCCTCCACCTAC
Organism: Desulfamplus sp.; assembly: GCA_015233755.1. GTDB lineage: Bacteria > Desulfobacterota > Desulfobacteria > Desulfobacterales > Desulfobacteraceae > Desulfamplus. The sequence continues at coordinate 1,971 of JADFXA010000166.1, forward strand.
TGGAGGGAATATTCCAACTCGATCTCCATCATTGAGTATATGCTCAAGGGGTTGTTGTACTCCATTTACAAATGTTAGCTTCAACTCTGAAGCTGGGATACCGAGTTTCGAAGCAACTTGGCGTATAGTTGTACCTTGTTCAATAAAAAATGGAGAAGAAGGGTCAGGAAGATAATGAGAAAGTGTGGCAAAAAGTTTGAGTTCTATTTTAATCATTAATTTATTTACACTTTATAGTTATGCTGATATTTAAAATCTATTAATTCTACGTTTTTAATTATCCTAAGAAAACAACAATATAATTTAACAAAATTAACTTATTATGGCACGTTTTTTTTAATCGGTGCAATAGTAATTTTATAATAGAGTTCTTGCGAAACTTTAATATGGATAGAAATTAGATTTTGCAGGATTTCAAATATAGAGCAACAAGAAATGGAGCTGCATAAAGATGGGACAGACCAAAATAGAACCGTTATCTGTAGAGAAACTCGGAGAAAATTTAGCAGTGTTTGCAATTAATAGAGATGATTTAAAGATGCTTTTAAAAAGCATTCCTGAAAGTGAAAAAAATCACCTTACAAATATTGAATATGAACTTCAGATTCTAAAAATACTAAGTGTTGGCTGGGGTATCGCCTTTTATATGGCAGAAGGAGACCATAAAGAGAAATTAACATTAGTATTTTGGGGGCATATTCAAGAGATCGCAAATAATATCTCAAACCTAACTCAAACCTCTGTGGGACATAAGATTGATTATTTCAATATTTTAAAAAACCGTTTAGATGATTACCTTAAAGTTATGCAAAGCCATTCTGAAAGGATAAAAGACCCATCTCATATTATAGGACCAGCATTTGCGAGTATATGTTATTGCAATGATAATGCTGCTGTTATACTTATTGGTACAAAAATGCTTACTCTCACACTTGGGGCTGTAAAAGAGTATCTGAATGCAGTTGAAATCATATAATGCCCCATGCCTTCACAAAAGAAATAGTTAAAAACTACACTCTAAATTGAAACTTGCCTTTAAAATGTCTGACACCATAAATTTTATGGGCTATTCTTGCGAATAGCCCATAAAATTTTTATTCTATCTCGATTTTTAATTGAATTTCAGTGGCAAATTTTTTTATGCCTTATTCTTTTTTTCCTGTTTTAGTTTGCGTTTCTCTTTTAAAGAGTGTTCTGCTTTTTTCTTCTGCTCTTTTGTTCCTTTGTCTTTGCTTCCTTTGTCTCCCATAACTTTTACCTCCGTTGTTTGTAAAAAGAGTAATTTACAATATTTGATCTAACGCCCCTGAGCATCTTGAACAGGTTTCAGGGTGATCCTCTCTTGCTCCTGTGGTGATGTCGTATTTCCAGCATCTGCTGCACTTTTCACCCGAAGCTTTTTCTACAATAACTTGAACTCTCTTGCCATCTTTTTCAACCGCTATTTCTATTGGTTCAGAGATAAGATAGGCATCAGAGACAATAAAAACATCTCTTAAATCTTTGCCAAATGAGGATAAAATTTTTCTTACATCAACATCATCAATATAAATTTGAATACTTGCGTCAAGCGAATGTCCAATCTTTTTAGCAACTCTTGCCTCTTCAAGAGCTTTGGTAACTTCTGAACGAACATCAATTATCTTTTCCCAATTTACTGCAAGAGCATCATTTTGCCATGATGGGTCTGGCACTGGTCTCATTGTTAAATGAACACTTTCTGCTTTTGTGTTTCCTATAGATTTATTTGAACAACATATACCAGAATCAGTAGAGGCTGAACCATCAGCTATTTTAAACTCAGGCATCTCTTTCCACACCTCTTCTGTTGTAAAAGGCAAAATCGGGGCAAGAAGCCTTGTGATAGAGTCAAGAGTTAGATACATAACGGTCTGAGCTTGTTGTCGTGCTTTATCTTTAGCTGGAAATGTATAAAGCCTATCCTTAATAATATCAAGATAAAAAGCAGATAGATCAACAGTGCAAAAGTTATAAACAGTATGATAAACAGTGTGAAACTCGTAAGTATCGTATGCTTTTATAGATTTATTAAGAACCATGCCAAGTTTATGGAGCATAAATTTGTCCATATCTGACATCTCTTCAACAGATTGTATATCGGTCGCAGGGTTAAAATCAAATAGATTGCCAAGCATAAAACGGCAGGTATTTCTGATGCGGCGATAAGCGTCAGAAAGCTGTGTGATAATGTTATCTGAAATTCTTACATCATCGCGATAATCTGCTGAAGCTGCCCAAAGCCTTAAAATATCAGCACCATGTTGTTTTATAACCTTTTCTGGCGCAACCACATTTCCAACAGATTTAGACATCTTCTTACCTTGAGAATCAACCACAAAACCGTGAGTCAATACAGCTTTGTACGGCGCTTTTCCTGTTCTTCCCACTGCTGTTAAAAGAGAGCTGTGAAACCAACCTCTGTGTTGATCGCTTCCTTCAAGGTATAGGTCTGCAGGTCTTCTTAATCCTTCCCGCTCTTCAAGCACAGCAGCGTGGCTGACTCCAGAGTCAAACCAGACATCTAAAATATTTTGGTCCTTCTTAAAATCATTGCCTCCACATTTTGCACAAACAGCCCCTTCTGGCATTAGAAAGCCAGCCTCTTTTTCAAACCATATATCTGAGCTATGTTCTGCAAACAGCGCATGAATTTTATCAATAGATTGTCGTGTAACGTACACTTCTGAACATTTATTGCAGTGAAATACAGGAATCGGCACGCCCCAAGAGCGTTGTCTTGATAGGCACCAATCAGGTCTATGTTCAATCATTGAGTATATTCTTGCCTTACCCCATGAAGGAATCCATTCAACTTTATCAATTGCTTCAAGGCTCTTTGTTCTTAATCCCTGATTATCCATAGAGATAAACCATTGCGGTGTTGCACGAAAGATTACAGGTTTTTTGCATCTCCAACAGTGAGGGTATGAGTGATTCATATTCTCATGTTTTAAAAGAGCATTCCGTTTTTGGAGTTCCTCAACAATGCCGCTGTTTGCTTTCATTATAAATTGACCTGCAAAACCTTCAACTTCGTCTGTAAAGCAGCCATTATCACTAACTGGAGAATATGGTTCAAGACCATAGCGAAGCCCAGCAATGTGGTCATCTGCACCATGGCCAGGAGCTGTGTGGACACACCCTGTTCCAGCCTCTAAGGTAACGTGAGTGCCAAGGATAATTAGAGAATCTCTACCATAAAGAGGGTGGCTGCATTTTTTATTTTCAAGAGCTGTAGAGGCAATGTCTCCAATAATTTTATAATCTCGAATATTAAATTGAGACATAACCTTTTGAACTAACTCTTTTGCAATTATAAGAATTCCTTGGTTGTCAGTCTTAACAGCACAATATTCAAATTCAGGGTGCAGACATATTGCAAGGTTTGCTGGAATTGTCCATGGAGTGGTTGTCCAAATTACAATTGAAATATTGTTTGAGTTATCAGATATATCTTCATGCGAACTACAGCAGGACTCTTTTG
>JADFXA010000167.1 GCA_015233755.1 Desulfamplus sp.
TCCTCACTTTGCAACCGTCAGATCATTCCAATAGTTTATATGAACTCTTATGCTGATATGAAGGCTTTTTGTGGGGAGAGAGGTGGAACTGTCTGCACAAGCTCTAATGCTGCAAAAATTGTTAAATATTTTTTAGATCAGGGAAAATCAATTTTTTTTGCCCCTGATTATAATTTAGGAATTAATACTTCCAATCAGCTTAAATTAGATAAAAATGAGATAGTTGCCATTAAACAAGATTTATCGTTTGATAAGACCAATGTTAAAAATGCAAAGATGTTTGTATGGGATGGCTTCTGTCATGTGCACAAAATATTTACTGTAGATGATATTAATTTGTTCAGACAAACTTACAGCCAAAGTAAAGATGATACAAATAGGATAAACGAAAAAAATATTAATGTAATAGTTCACCCCGAATGTAGTGAGGCGGTTGTAAATGCCTCTGATTATTCAGGCTCTACATCTATGATATGGAAAACTGTTAAGGCCGGCGCAGCAGGTTCTATTTGGGCAGTTGGTACAGAATTAAGGTTTGTGGATAGAATGGCTAATGAGTTTAAAGATAAAACTGTTGTACCTCTTCGTAAATCAGTTTGCCATAATATGAGCAAAATCACACTTGAAAAACTTAAAAACACCCTAGCTGCTATCCTTAACAACAAAACAGCAGAATCGTCATTGGATATTATTACAGTTGCAGAAGAGTATAAAGAAAATGCAAAAAAAGCTCTAAAACTAATGATTGAAATTGTAGAGTCGGGCAAATAGTTAAGAAAAAAGGAAATAGAGGCAGAAAAATGAGACACTTTTATGATGTTGTGGTTGTTGGAACAGGCATTGCGGGGCTTTCGGCTGCAATTATGTTAAAAGAACATGGTCTTAATACTGTTGCAATAACTAAAGAAGATGCTGCGAATAAAACAGCAACTTACTACGCACAAGGTGGTATTATTGCATGGGAAGAGGCAGATACGCCAGAGCTTCTTGAATCTGATATTTTAAGAGCTGGTTGTGGTTATAATAATCTTGATGCTGTAAAACTTCTTGCAAACAAAGGACCTGAGTTAGTCTTTGATTTTCTTATCAATAAAATTGGCATTGAGTTTACAAGAACATCAGCGGGTGAACTTGATTACACTGAGGAGGCTGCTCACTCAAGAAGACGCATTCTCCACTATTCAGACCACACTGGTGATACAATACAAAAAGCTCTAATTGATTATGCCAATAAGATCAATCTTCCGATTTTAAATGGGTTTACTACAATTGACCTTATAACAAATAACCATCAATCAAAAGATACTCAAGAAATTTATAAACCATCCGAAGTTATGGGGCTTTATGCTCTTAATAATGAGGAAAAAAGAGTAGAAACCTTTTTTGCCCATCGAGTGATATTGGCAACTGGTGGACTTGGAGAGCTTTATCAACACACCACAAATCCAGCCTCTGCAACTGGTGATGGAATGAGTATGGCATACAGAGCAGGAGCAGATATTATCAATGCCCAATTTGTCCAATTTCATCCTACATCTCTTTATCATCGTGATATTAAACGATTTCTCATTTCAGAATCTTTAAGAGGCGAAGGTGCAAGATTGATGAATCATAAAGGCGAATATTTCATGGAATCTTATTCAGACCTTGGTGATCTTGCACCTCGTGATGTTGTAGCAAGAGGCATCTACGAAGAGATGGGAAAAACAGGCACAGAGTTTATGAGATTAAATATTGCTTCCCATTATAAAGGTGAATCTCCAATTCCAGTTAGATTTTCCAAAGTTTACAGCACATGCCTTAAGGGTGGAATTGATATAACTAAAGAGCCAATCCCAGTTGTACCAGCAGCCCATTACTTTTGCGGTGGAATAAAAGTTGATCTATTTGGACAATCTACTTTGCCAAACCTTTATGCAATTGGAGAGACAAGTTGTACAGGTCTTCATGGTGCAAATCGTTTAGCCTCAACTTCATTGCTTGAGGGGCTTATGTGGGCAAAACAGGCAGCTGATCATATAAATTCAAATTTTAGTGAAATATCTAAGAAAAGGTTTGACAATGTTCCAGATTGGGAGTCGCCTAACTACTCAGAGGAGTTTGATCCTCTGCTTTTTCATCAAGATTGGAAGTTAATTAAACTTACTATGTGGAATTATGCTGGAATTGTGAGAAACCTAAAAGGTTTAGAGCGTGCCAATGCTGATCTTAACTACCACGCACACAGAATTTTCCAATTTTACAGAACAGCAAAACTAAATCGCCAAATTATCGAACTTAGGAACGGTGTAGTAAATGCCTCAATTATAGTAAATGCGGCAATGAGACATAAAAGATCAATTGGTTGTCATTATGTTACATCTTAGAGGTGTTTTGATATGCAAATTCTTGAGGTAAATAAATTAACAAACTTTAAACATCTGAATCTATTTTCAACCAAATACAAGGATAAAATAGGAAATATAAAATCATGGATATTTGCATCAAGATTAGACTCTCCCAATGTTATTAAAAAAGCGAGTAATAGTTCAAAGATTGACTATCAGAATGAAGATAATAGTAAAGATTTAAGAATAAACTCAACTGATATTAATAAACCTAATGCGGTCGTTATTGTTCCATTTCATTTGGATTATCAGAAGTTAGTAATCATAAAAGAGTTCCGAGTGCCTCTTGGTAACTATCAATACGGTTTTCCTGCTGGACTTATGGATAGAGGAGAGGATATTGAACAGACAGCAGCTCGAGAACTCAAAGAGGAGACGGGTCTTGAGATCGTTAGCATCATAAAAAAAAGTCCAACAATCTACTCATCTTCTGGAATGACAGACGAATCTATCTCTTTGGTTTACGCAACTTGTAAAGGCGAACCTTCTATTAAATGGAATGAAGAGTCTGAAGATATTACGGTTATTATGGTATCTCCTAAAGAGGGAGAGATTCTGCTTGCAAATTCTGAAATAAAGTTTGATGTCAAGTCTTGGATTGTTCTTTCAATATTTGCCCAAACAGGTAAAATTTAAGTAATCTGAAGTTTTAACGGGTAAAAATATCTCAATATGTTTTCTAATTTTATATATATTCTTGTCGCCCTCATCCTGTATTCTACAAGCGAATTCCAAATTACAGCGGATCATAGCACTGACAGCTCTTTAGCTTTAAATACTTTTTCTATATCAATAGCTATAGCTCTTTTTCTTATGTTTTGGTTAGTTTGTTATACTACATTCAAAAGATTAGAACGCCATGTTGCTAACTCAGGTGATGTATTAAATTTAGATCACCTTTTAGAAAAAAGTTTGTCAAGACTCTCAATTTTAGCCCTTCTACTATTTGCCTGGGATCTATATTTTTTAAGGCTTAACCTTTTATTTGATAAAATTTGGCTTTTTAAAATATTCCCTACGATAGAGGCAATCATATTTTTATCCATTTTTATATTATATCTCGTAGTTATCTGGAATTGTGCGTGGAATATTCAACAAAGATATTTTACTGGTTATGTCTCAAAAAAAAGCTTTGTTGCATCTAATATATCCTTTTCTCTGCCCGCTTTGTTACCTTGGTTTATACTCTCTATTACAGCGGATATTATTGAACTTATCCCTTTTGAACAACCTAAAGGCTTTCTTGCAACACCTCAAGGTGAAATATTATACGTGCTTATGTTTATGCTTGCTGTTGCATGCTTTGGACCACTTTTAATCCAAAAGATATGGGGTTGCACATCTCTTGAGGATAGTTTTATAAGAACAAGAATAGAAGAGCTTTGTAAAAGGGCAAAACTTAAATATGCAGATATTCTTAAATGGGAGCTTTTTGGTGGCTCAATGATCACTGCTGGAGTTATGGGGCTTTGGGGAAAATTTAGATATATTCTTGTCACTCCTGCAATGATAAAGAGCCTTTTACCTGATGAAATAGACGCAGTTATTGTCCATGAAATCGGTCATATCCAAAATAGACATATCCATTTTTATCTTCTTTTTTTTGCAGGATATATTGCATCTATCTATTCCCTATTTGATCCCGTGCTTCTTATTTACTACGTTGACCCAATTATCAAAATTATCTCATTTATTGGTATAAAACATGAGACTGGCATAACGCTCATATTAAGCATGATTATGATTGTTATGTTTTTAATCTATTTTCGCTATATATTTGGATTTTTTATGAGAAATTTTGAGCGCCAAGCAGATATTCACGTTTATCGTTATCTACCTGATGCCTCTGCTCTTATAAGAACTTTTTATAAGATTGTGGGGATAAATCGCCACTCTTGGGATAAGCCCAATTGGCATCACTACAGCATAAAAGAGCGGGTTGATTTTCTCAATTTGTGCGAATTAAATCCAGAATATATCCAAAAACATCATAAAAGAGTTAGGTTGATGATGCAAACCTATATTGTTGTTATGATATTTATATGCTTAATTGGGTATTATTTTAATATTGGGCAAGGAAAAGAGAAAATAAACGAATATCTTGCCGAAAAGATTATAAACGAACAGGTTGAAGGAGAACCAGAAAACATTGATATTTTGCTTATAGCAGCAGATTACTATTACAATAAAGAGAGATTTGATAAAGCAGTCTATTATTACAATAAAGTTATATCTATATCTAATAATAACAGCCACGCACTTAATAACCTTGCGTGGCTCTATGCAACTTGCCCTAATATTGAATTTCAAAATCCTCAAAAAGCATTAGAACTTGCTACAAGAGCTTTGGAAGCAACAAAAATAGAGACAAAAGATATTACCGCATCAATACCCTCCCATATTTTAGATACTTATGCAGAGGCATGTTTTCTTAATGGGCTTTATGAAGAGGCTCTTGAGGCAGCAAAAGATGCTCTAAAAAATGCCACAGACAAAAAAGATTATTACCAAAAACAGGTTAATCGCTTTTCTGAAATTAGATTTCAATCTCCTAAAGATAATCATCCCATCTAACCTCTCAAATATCACGATTGTCAGATGGGATGAATTTTAATTTAAGACTTTGATAAGAGTTCAACATGAAAACCCAAAATTACTTTGGATTTTCTAATGCCAGATAGCATAAGCTATCAAGCTATCTATTCCAAAACAGTGTAAATTATCTGCTTACCTTCAGCTACTTCACTCCCAGATGTCCACATCTTTAAATCTACAGCACCATCACCATTGTAGTCTTTAGTTTCCCACGCAATACCATAGCTATCTTTATTGGCGTCAAACCAGCTTTTTTCACTTGTCGCAATTGGTTCTATCAGATAGCTGGGTTTGAAACGCATACCCAAGACAGTGAAAATACCTGTTGCTTTATCAAGTGTATAACTCCCAGCAGCAAGGGTATCTAAAACTGTTACCAACTGCTCAATAGCTGCAATTGAAGGTGAGAGGGTCTGTGTTGTACCATCGCTATATGTAACTAAAACTGAGTATGCTTCACTTGCA
>JADFXA010000168.1 GCA_015233755.1 Desulfamplus sp.
AAGGAGAGTGGCGATTTCTAAATCAACAAGAGATAAATGATTTGAAAAGTTAGAAATCCAAATCATTTACAGACTTGCTTTCACAACTTGGCAGAAAGTAAAAGTCTTACACCTTAACCCTCAAATTTTCCAACAACTAAATTGAGGGTTGCTGCCATACCTTTTAACTCCTCTGCATTTACTTTAACCATGCCGCTGCGGCTATTTATATTCTGAATTTCACTGTTCATTTTTATAATATCTGTACCTATTTCTGATGCAAAGGTGCTGCTTTGATTTACCGCTGTGTTAACATTTTTAATTCCAGCAGCAGTATTAGAGATATTTTGAGCAATCTCAATGGTTGCTGTAGATTGCTCTGATACTGCTGTTGCAATAGTTTCTATAATTTGATCTATATTGTTTATAACATCTGAAATCTCATTAATCTCTGTTATGGTTGAAGTTGTTGTGCTCTGCATCTCTTGAATCTGCTGTTTAATTATAAGGGTTGCATCAGCAGTCTGCTTGGCAAGATTCTTAATCTCACCTGCAACAACAGCAAATCCTTTACCAGCTTCACCTGCCCTTGAAGCCTCAATAGTGGCATTAAGGGCAAGCAGGTTTGTCTGTGATGAAATTTCTGTAATGGTTTCAATAACTTTACCTATCTCTTTTGCAGCATAAGCCAAAGCTCCCATTTTTTGATTAACTACACCACTTTTTGAGACTGCACTATCCGAAATAGCCTTTGATTGTTCTGTATTTTTTGTTATGTCATTTATTGTTGAAGTCATCTCTTCAGCCATTGATGCTACCTTAGAGACAGTAGAAGATGCTTTCTGCATGGTATCTGTAACTTCTTTCATCTTTAAGGTCATATCCCCAGCAGATGAGGCAATATTATCAGCCATTTTAGAATGGTTGCCAATACTCCCATAAAGGTCAGTTGAAATTGAAAGAAGGTTATCAGAGGAGCTGTTAATAGTTATTGCATTTTTACCTATCTGCCTGACAATAATTTGAAGATTCTCTATAAATTCATTAAATCTAACAGCGAGATCTCCTATTTCATCATTGTTTTGAACCTTTAATCTAATATTTAAATTACCATTAGTTACCTGTCTAATATTTTCGATTACGGCATTGACAGGTTTTATGATTGTGCCTGAAAATAGTGTAACGGCGATAGCAGTAAAAGCTATAGATAATATCCCCATAAATAAACATGATAATGTTATATTACGGGCATCTTCAAGAATTTTATCTACTGGAATATTTACAATAAGTGTCCATGGTTTAACTGCAGCTCCTATCTGAATAGGAACAGATATAGTCTGAATCTCTTCAATTTTACTTGTGTTATTAGTATCTTTATCCTTTTGTTCTTTATTCTCTTTTTCATCTGAATTTATAACGCTCTGGTTATCAGTATCATTAATATCTTTACCAAGTTTTGATTTATCAATATGAGCTACATACTTATTAGTGCTTGATACTATACTTACACTACCTGTTCCAAAAGGACGAATATCTCTTATAATTTGGTTCATATCATCAAGTGTTATATCAGCCCCAACAACCCCAATGCAGGTTTTACCGTCATTGGGATCAATGACAGGAACTGATGCTGTTGTCATCATAATATTGATTATAGGATCAATATATGGCTCAAGCAGACTCTCTTTTTTAGACTCTTTAGGTATTGAATAATACTCATTAACCATTGCTTCATCATACTTTTCGTCAGGAGTAGGCTCTGACACAATGGTATTATCCTTTCTGTAAAACCATGGTGCATAGCTTTTTTCATAAAATGTACCGCGTTCGAGCATTATCCATATTCCAGATATTTCACCGTTTTTTTCTAAAATCTGCTTCAGCATCATATCAAGAGAGTCCGACTTAGGTATATGGCCGCTTATCTTAATTCCTTCTATGGTTTGAGCAACTATTCTGGCTGAGTGCATTGCAATATCTATTTTTGATTTAATAACTAAACTATATCTGTAAGCCATCTCTTCTGCTTTTTCTAATGCATTTTTTTTAGCCATTGTGCCTGATTTAACAGCTATAAATGCGATTGTAATAGAAAATGTAATCAAAATTACTGAACATATAGATATAAGCATTTTTGCTTTTAATTTTAGCTTATTAAACATTGTTATTCCTTATATTGAGACCCTTTTACACCATCTTTTGCCATATCATTGTATCTTCCCCACCCTACTTTGATGAGGTTAGTATTAATATCTTTATACTTTTGAATTTTACATCCTCTATTTTTTCTATCTCTCTTTTTCTTACATATCTCTATTATTTTTTCTTGTTGCTCTTCTATTTTTTCACATAAATCTAAATCAGGTCGCCCCCACCCTCTGAAAAGAAGATGATTTTTACCAACTATTCTTGGAATCCCAAGTATCATTTTTACTCTCTCGTTATTACTATCCTCTTCTATATACTCTTTATACACTCTATGATTATTGCAATCAGTGCATTTTCTACAACCACATTCTAAATCAATATCTTCATTATAATCAAAATTACTATGATTAGAATTTATCATATAACTCCTCGTATTACTTCAACCATTTGTGAAGTATAGGTAAAAGCTCTTCTATCTTAAATGGTTTACTCAGATAATCGTCCATACCAGCTTCTATGCATTGTTCCTTATCTTCTCTAAAGGCATTTGCAGTTAAAGCAATAATTGGAATACGCCCTTTTTTATAAGTTTCGTCTTCTCTGTTTCCCAAAATTGCTTTTTCTCTTTCACGTATTATCCTTGTTGCCTTGTAACCGTCCATTACAGGCATTTGACAATCCATAAGAATCATATCATACTTTTTATTTAAAAAAGCGTCAATAGCTTCTGAACCGTTAGTAACTATATCAATCTTACACCCAGCTTTTTCTAAAATATTTTTTACAAGGATCTGGTTTACCTCATAATCTTCCGCAACAAGTATATTTATTCCAATATGCTGGATAGCTTTTTTAGTTTTATTTTCTACATTATCTTTAGTTATTTCAAAAGATTTGGCTATTTCAGAAAAAACATTATCAGCCATAGGAGAAATATTAGTATCGTTTTTTGGATTAATCTCCTCAACTTTCGTTGAAGAAGCAATTAGATGTTCTTTTCTATCTCCTGCTCTTCGATTTCTGATATTAACATTTCTCTCTTTTATGCACGTTATAATCTCTTTATAAAGCTCTATTGATCTGGTTGGCTTAGTAAGCGTTGCATGTATTCCAAACTCTTTACATTTTACAATATCAACACGTCTATCTATTGAAGTTAAAAGGATAATTGGAAGATTTTTCATCGCCATATATGATCTAATTGATTTTGCAGTCTGAAATCCGTCCATTATAGGCATGTGGAGATCAAGAAGAACAGTATCAAAAGGTTCCTCCATACTTTGAGCTTGAAGAAGTTTATAAACCCCTTCGCTTCCACTCTCTGCAACATGTGGATTCATCTCCCATGAAGAGGTCAGGTGAGTTAGAATATCGCGATTTGTAGCATTATCATCAATAATTAAAACTTTTTTCCCTTTAAGAATTTCAGTGTCATACTTAATAAATGTTGTCTCATCTGAAATACTTTCATCAGCAGCTTCAACTGGGATATTAAAGAAAAAATCAGAGCCTTGACCAATTTCGCTCTTTAAAGAAAGTGTGCCCCCCATCAATGAGACAAGCTGAGTAGATATAGCAAGTCCAAGACCTGTTCCCCCATATTTTCTTGTAGTTGAAGCATCTGCTTGAGAAAATGGCTTAAATAATTTTTTGCAATCTTCAGGAGTTATCCCTATCCCTGTATCTTTCACGCTTATGCTCAACATAACTTTCTGTTTTTCTGGCGAACTTATCTTTTGCTCTATAATGGTTATATCTTCTTTAATCTGTTCAATATTTTCTGTAGAAACAGTGATAAGAACCTCTCCCTTTGATGTGAACTTAATGGCATTACCCACAAGGTTAATAAGTATCTGCCTCATTCGTCCGGGATCGCCTTTAATAAGAACCTCTGTCTTGGGTTTAACCAGAACAGCCAACTCAACACCTTTGGAATGACTCCTTGTTGCAAGAAGTTGTGCCACATCTTCTACAAGATCTTGAATATTAAAACTAATCTCCTCGAGATCAAATTTGCCAGCTTCAATCTTTGAAAAATCAAGAATGTCATTTATTATAAGAAGCAACGATTTCCCAGAATCCTGTATTGTGCGGGCAAATCGCTGCTGTTCTGGAGTCAGGTTGGTATCAAGCAGAAGTTCTGTCATACCAAGTACACCGTTCATAGGTGTGCGAATCTCGTGGCTCATATTGGCAAGGAATTGAGATTTTGCCTTATTTGCAGAATCTGCTTCTGCTTTAGCCTTCTCAAGATTGACAACCATCTTTGCAAGACTATCATTTACTTTTTCAAAGTTGTCATTTGTCTCCTTGACCCATTTCCATGCCTTATGAAACTCGTCCATCAATATTCCGATTTCATCAGAACGGTCTGACTTAAAAGATAGCGAGAGATCCTTATTTTCATGTATTGAGATAACATTTTGAGTCAGCGTTGATAAAGGCGAGAGAATATAATGACGAAGAAATATAATTATAAAACCAAGAATAAATATTCCTATCGCTGTGATTGAGATAAGAGAGAATAGAAATACCTTCTTTCCACGATGGCTGATTTCTCGCTTGATAACAGCTTTGATTATAAATGCTGGATTACCAACCATATCGTTGTAGCTATGCGATATTTCTAAAACATCATCATTTATAATATTTATCTTAGTATCATCAAATTTGACATCTGTTATGGGCGCATAGATGTCAGCGGATAGTTTTGCAGAATCAGCCAAAATTTTAGCTTCTTTTCTATTTTGGCCTTCTTTTGAAGGGTCGAAAGAGATAATGGAGAAATTAACTTGTGTCTGTTTCTTCAGTTTTTCAATAAGTTCATTAGTTATAAAACGTCCCATCAAAAGTGTTCCATGAATAGGACCTGTCTGAAGTGAAGTAAGAATGGGGTGTGAAGAGAGAAGCATATATCCCTTTTCAGTGATATAAACTCCCGATTTTGAGCTATCAACATCTTGATGGTTCAATAAAAAGTGAGATTTATCAAATTTATCAGGAAACTCTTTAATTGATATTTGCTTCTCCCAATTTTTATCGTATATTTTTCCGCCGACAAGCTCACCTGCCATGTTGATGATGTAAATGATATTAACACGACTTGTAGAGAAAGATTCAGGAAGTAAACTAGTTTTGATATAATTCTGATTTCTATCCTCAACAAACTTATATGTGTCGTCCCACCCCGCCCAATCTGCTGCCATTATGTTCAAAGCAAAAATCTCGCGATCAATTGCCAATTTGCATCGTTCAATATCTTTTTTCCCTTTAAGAATTTCAGTGTCATACTTAATAAATGTTGTCTCATCTGA
>JADFXA010000169.1 GCA_015233755.1 Desulfamplus sp.
ATTCAAATCTTAATCATCAACGCTTCTGAAAAAAAAAATATAAAACCTCTGCTTGCTAAACTTAAAGGCAAACCAATTCTAACTATTGGTGATTTTCAAGGATTTGCTCACAATGGAGGAATAATAAATTTTTTCAAAAAAGCCAATAACAGAATAGGATTTGAAATAAACATGGAATCAAAAGAGCTATCAGGTATAAAGATAAGTTCACATCTTCTTAAATTGGGTAAAATTGTAAACTCTTCTGGCGTGAAATATCAACAAGATGAGAAATCTGAAAATAGCGATAAATCTCAAATCAGTGATCAGGAGATGACAATTAGTAAGGGACTAAAGAAGATTGGCGAAGGGATAAAGAGCATTGGAGAGGAAGTAAAGAATATAGGTCAAGAGCTAAATAAAAAAGGGGGAAAATTATGAGCCTATTTAAGAGAGAAGAAACTATTTCCGATCAACGGACAATTTTCCCTAAAAAAAAATCTGATTGGGCAATCTCTATTGATTGTAAAAATAGAGATTGCATTAATCCATTAGAAACAATGCGTATGCACAAAAGGCTTTTTCACCTTTTCTTGTCAAAGCAGAGTCTTAAAAGCAAAATGTTTATGATGATTTTTATAAGCAATGTAGCAGCACTTATTTTTGCTGGCTCTTTTTTTGTTATAAATGATCTTCACATAATGAAATCAACAATCAACTATGTAGCCTCATCTCTTACGGCTTTAGTTGAGACACACATTGAAGCCCCACTCTATTTTAACGATCCAGAAGCAGCTGAAGAGACTTTAAGCTCTTTAAAGGAGAATAACGATATTCTTGCAGCAGGTGTTTACAATGATAAAGGTGAACTCTTTGCATCTTACATAGTTAGCTCAAATGTTGAACAGAGCGACTCTATTACTCTTGATGAATTGAAAAATAAAGAGTTTCTGCCTGATGGTCTAAAACATTGTGCTAAATATATTGAATCACATAAGACCATTATGTTTAATGGAAAACGGCTTGGCCACCTTTTGATTATTGCTGGTACAAGCAAAATCATGAAGTTAGTTATATGGTATGTTGGATATAATATTGTCATTATCCTTGCGGCAGGACTTTTAATCTATCTTATCTCATCAAGATTTATGAGAATTTTGGCTGCCCCAGTTGCAACTTTGACCAATGCCGTCAAATTAATATCAAAGGAGAAGAACTACTCTCTTCGAGTGCCGTGTTATGCTAACTCCTATGATGAGATACATTATATGATTCAAGCATTTAATCAAATGATAAGCGAAATTCAGGTAAGAGATTTTGAACTTGAAAATCATAAGACAATTTTAGAAGAGAAAGTTCAAGAGAGAACAAGAAGGCTTCAAGATTTAAACCATGAGCTTATGGTCTCTAAAGAGAAGGCAGAAGTTGCAAACAAAGCAAAAAGTGCATTTCTTGCAAGCATGAGCCACGAGCTTAGAACTCCTTTAAACGGTATTCTTGGCTATACACAAATAATGGAGAGAAACGGCAATCTTCAGGAAAAAGAGCTAAAACAACTTAGGATAATCAGCCAAAGCGGCGAGCATCTTCTTATGATGATTAACGACATTTTGGATTTATCAAAGATTGAAGCTGGAAAGATGGAGATAAATCCAGTTGAGTTTTCTCTTGCAGGGCTTTTAGAGGCAACATCTGCTATTACTCGTATCAAGGCAAAAAAGAAGAATATAAGTTTTAAACTTAAAGTATCTGAAAACTTACCTAAATGGGTTATTGGTGATGAGGTAAGAATCCGTCAGGTGTTGTTTAATATTTTGGATAATGCAGTTAAATTCACAAAAGAAGGGGTAGTTGAATATATTGTTGAGCATGACCTTGATTCCCCAAAAGGTTCAAATAGTTGGATTCGCTTCTCAATCAGAGATTCAGGAGCAGGAATTGATGAGAATGATTTAGAAAAGATATTTTATCCGTTTGAGCAGGCCGGAAATCAAAACGATAGTTCCCAGGGGACAGGGCTGGGACTTGCCATATCCCAGAGGCTTGTGAGACTTATGGGAAGCGAACTTTTTGTACAATCAACACCTGGAGAGGGTAGTATCTTCAGCTTTTCTATCAATCTTCCGGAAACCAGCGGCAGGGAGATTAAACTTGAATCTGACAGACACATTGCAGGAATTGCAAACAAAAACTTTCATATCCTTGTGGCCGATGACAATCTGAATAATAGAGAACTTTTAAGGGATGCTCTTGAACCTCTCGGGTTTCATGTTCATATGGCAGATAATGGAAAGGAGTGTATTGAAAGGGCTCTTGAAAACAAGCCTGATGTTATTTTGATGGATCTTATGATGCCTAAAATGAACGGTTTTGAAGCGGTCGAACTTATCAGACGAAACCCTGCTTTAAAGGGAATTCTTATTATTGCAATATCTGCGAGCGTGGTTAATGAGTCAAGGGAGAAGAGTCTTAGAGCAGGATGCGATGAATTTCTGACAAAACCGGTAAGCCTCAACTCGCTTTTTACAGTGATCTCAAAGTATAAAGATATTGAATGGCTATATAAAACTGAGGAGGATACTGAGACAGCCGCTATATCTGGCGAACAAGATGCTTATGAAGATACCTCAGCTTTAAAAGAGGCAAGAGACTCAACAGGATTTTCTGAAGAAAACAAGCGCTATCTTTCAGAAAGTATCAAAAATCTTGATGAGCTTTTAGAAGTTGCAAAACAGGGTGATGTTGCAGGTATTCAGGAGTGGGTACAAGCCATTTCAGCAACAGGTGATGTGGTTTTACGGTTTAAAAACATGGTCAATCAATTTGCAGACAACTTCATGATTGACGAGGTGGTTACGCTGGTTGAAAAAATTATTGCATCATAGATTTGACAACTTTTAAAAAGTTGTCAAATCTTTTAAAAAAACTATGCATGATATTAATGTAAACCTACTGTTCAACCGTACTTACAGGCAGACAGATTGTAAATGTTGCTCCTTCTCCTAACCTGCTTGTAACCTGGATATCTCCGCCATGATCCTTTACAAACCCGTAGCATACAGATAACCCCAATCCAACCCCTTTTACGCTGTCGGTTTTTGTCGTGAAGAACGAATCAAAAATCTTCTCTATATGCTCCTCTTTAATGCCTGTACCGGTATCAGAGATGATTATACAGACTTTGGTCTTATGATTTTCTGTTGAGATCTTTAGCTTCCCACCGTCAGGCATTGCATCCATTGCATTGGAGATCATATTGAGAAAAACCTGTCTCAACTGATCCTTTGATGCATACACCATAGGCATATCCTCTTCAAAATTATACTCAAACTTTACGCTGTTTTCCCTGAACCGTTTTTCATACAGAAGAACTATCTCATCTAAAACTGTATTGATATTAATATTTATTTTTTTCTCCTGATCCGGCTTTGAAAAGGAGAGCATTTTTCTGAGCATCTCTGCAAGCCTGACTGTTTCAGATATCGACATGTCAAGAAGTTTACGCCGTTTGTTCTGGGGTGATATCTCTGTTTTCATAAGCTCCAGAGTATTCATTATGCCAAACAGAGGGTTATTGAGTTCATGGGCAATCTGGGAGGTAAGACGCCCCATTGCAGCTAATTTTTCAGACTGAAGTAGCTGCTGGCGGGTTTCGCTAAGTTTTCTCTCCATGGCAAGGCGTTCACCAAGGTCAACAAAAATACCAACAGATGCAAGCTCTTTGCCATCATCATCATACAGAATGGCTGCAGAGAGGTTACCCTCAATCTCCTTTCCAAGGATATTTGTAAATGTAATGGGATTGGAATTAAGTTTACCTACACCACCATAATCACTTGAACGGAGCTTTTTCATAACCTGTTTTGCAAGGTCTCCTTGATAAACTTCTGTAATATTTATCTTACCGATTACATCTTCAGCACTTTGCCCAAAGACTGCTTCCGCACCTTTATTCCAGAGAAGAATATTTCCCTTCAAATCTGCCGCCATTATGGCATTGGGAGAACAATCAATTGTTTTATCCAGAAAATTAAGGGCTTTTTTCATCTTGTCTTCCATCATCTTGCGCTGGGACTGATCTACAACAATTCCCTCATATCCGAGCACATTACCTTTTTCATCATATCTGACATGGCTTGTCACCAGAACCTGAATCCGGTTACCATCTCTGCGTCGATACTCATCTTCATAATCAATAACCCTTCCCTCTTTTTCGACAATTTCCATAAATTTTCTTCTGTTTTCAGGTTCAACGTAAAGGTCGCGTGCAATATCCATGGCAAGAAAATTGTCCTTGTTTGTATAGCCAAGCATCTTCAGAAATGCGGGGTTCACATCTAAAAATTTCCCCTGTTTGCTGCTTATAAAAACTCCGCATCCTGCATGGTCAAAAAGCCTTTTGTATCCCTCTTCGGAAGATTTAAGCCTTGCCTGCTGCTCTTTTCTGCGGGTTATATCACGATAAAGGGACAACTTGAATCTGGTACCATCCGGATTGGTAATTGGTAATTCAATCAGGCTAAAAGTTTTCTTCACATGCTCCAAATAAACCTCACCATAGTGGGTCTCACCTTTATCAAACACCTCTTGGAACTTGCACCATGAACATATTCCGTTTCCATTATTTATGACTTCATAGCATTTTTTACCTACACCATCTCCGAAGATTTTGATCATAGCATCGTTCATATATTCAACAGTGTGGTTATTGTTGATGATGTAAATTCCATCATCAATAGCTTTAAGAGCTTCTACTAATCTGGAGGATTTAATGTCGGTCATGGTGGAGATCTCCTTATTTTTCTATTCTTTTATTCATCTATTTGAATCGAGCAATTTTAACCTTAGAATTATGTATCATGCGTTTTTAACTTTATTTTAGCCCTGAAATAAAGTTCGGGGCTAAAATAACTGAAGTCGGCTTTAAGCCGACTATTATTACAGTTCAATTTAGTGGAGTTCTTTAGAATTTATCCGTGCGATTTATAGCTCGGATAAGAAGAGCTATCATAAGACAATCTCCAAAATTAGAATTGCTGCTATTATATCTATTAAACTATAGGTCTTGGCAGCACTCCTGCTCTTTCTGCTATTTCAGGTACCATGTGCTCCCACTCAATTGCCATCAGATGAACTCCAGCAACCCCTTTCATCTCTTTAAACTCCTCAATCTGCTCAAGGGCAAACTTAATGCCCTCTTCTGCCTGTTTCCCTTTTTCCGCACCTTTCAGGCGATTTATAAGAGACTCTGGCACATCCATTCCAGGAACCATCTTGCCCATAAACGTTGCCATTCTGGCACTTTTCATCGGAGTTACCCCTGCAAGAATATAGCATTTTTCATGCAACCCCATATCAACAACCTGTTTCATAAATGTTCTAAATTTCTCCATGTTGTAGATACACTGGGTTTGAATAAAATCTGCACCTGCTGC
>JADFXA010000016.1:0-7802 GCA_015233755.1 Desulfamplus sp.
AAGTGAAGTGATTTTCCAAGTCTCTTCAGCAAAAGAATTGCCTGCCATAATTGCAATAAAAACTACAATCAAAATACTATTTTTAATGAACATGGTCTTTTCCTTTTTAAAAATTGTTAGCTGTTAGCCTTTTCATACTATTACAAATCATCCAGAGGTATAATTGCTGCGTAGTTTGGAGAAATAAGATTTGACAACTCTTTAACAGTTGTCAAATCTATGCTTACAGAATTTTACTCCTTCAAATCAACACCGTAGAAGATATGTTTTCCAAATGGATCAATTTTATAATCAACAACTTTTGTGCTCATGGGCTCAAAGACAACTGAATGGGCAACTGTAACCCAAGGAGCTTGTTCTTTAAAAATAATCTGTGCCTCTTCGTAAAGTTTTGTTCTCTCAGCAGGGTCAGCGGTCAATTTTGCTTTTTTGATAAGATCGTCAAAAGGTTTATAGCACCACTGAGCACGGTTGGAGCTTCCAACTGCATCGCAGCCAAGAAGAACTGAGAGGAAATTATCAGGGTCTCCATTATCTCCTGTCCAGCCAAGAAGAAGGCTTTTGTGTTCTCCTGCCATTGAGCGTTTGAGGTATTCACCCCACTCGTAAGAGACAATTTTTGCCTTTACGCCAACTTTTGACCAATCTTCTTGAATCATCTCAGCCATTCTTCTTGCATTTGGGTTATATGGGCGCTGTACAGGCATTGCCCAAAGGTCTGTTTCAAAACCCTTTGCAAATCCAGCGTCTGCAAGAAGTTTTTTTGCTTTTTCAACATTGTATTCATAATCTTTTACAGCATCATTGTATGACCATATTGTTGGTGGAAGTGGATTTTTAGCAACTTTTCCAGCACCTTGAAATACAGCGTCAATAATTGCCTGTTTGTTTATCGCCATATTCAGAGCTTGACGAACTCTTACATCTTGAAACTCCTTAACCTTTACGTTAAATGCTAAATACCCAACGTTTAGTCCCTCTTTTTGCATAAGGTTGATGTTTTTATCTTTTTTCATCTGCTCAAGGTCAGCAGGATTTGGATAAGGGATAAGATGGCATTCACCAGCTTTTAGTTTTGCGTAACGAACAGAGGCATCAGGGGTGATAGTGAAGACAAGTTTATCAATTTTTGCACGTCCAGCCCAATAAGTTTCATTTGCCTGATAGCGAATAGTTGAATCTTTTTGGTAAGATACAAATACAAATGGACCAGTTCCAACAGGTTTTTGATCAAACTCATCAGGAGTTTTAGCTTTTAACATTTTATCTGCATATTCAGCAGAGTGAATTGATGCAAAATCCATAGCAAGATTTGCAAGAAATGGTGCTTCTGGTTTTGTAAGATGAAATATTACAGTGTAGTCATCTTTTTTCTCGATAGATTTAATGAGTTCCACCATGCCCATGCTTACAAAATATTCATAGTTACCACCTGAAATTTTATTATATGGGTGTTTGGGATCTCTTTGACGGTCAAAAGAGAAGATGACGTCATCAGCATTGAATTTGCGGGTTGGTGTGAAAAAAGTTGTTGTGTGGAAATCAACATTTTTTCTTAAATGAAATGTGTAATTCATTCCATCTGGTGATACTTCCCAAGACTCTGCAAGACCCGGAATAATTTTGGTTGTGCCGCGTTCAAAACCTGTAAGCCTATCAAAAACTTGAACTGAAGAGGCATCAAAAGTTGTTCCAGCAGTGTAAAGAGCAGGAGTAAAACCTTCTGGACTTCCTTCTGAGCAATAGACAAAAGTTTTAGCTTGAACGGCTGTATTAAAAATAATTAAAGATGCGGTCAAAATGGTCAACATGATCGTAACGCTCAACGGTGTGATACTTGATGTTTTAATGCAATTTCTCCATTTCATCATAATGTCTCCTTGTTTTAAATGTTTTTTGGAATTAAAAGAAAAGTTAGAAAAAGAAAAGTTAAAACTAAAGTGTTTAAGGCTTACAAAACAGCCTAACAATTAGAGATATGCAATATAAAATAAAATCACCTCTGTCAATGAACGAATACCATAACAATAACCTTTTCTTATTTTTTCCTTTATATTGCATACTGTTGACATTATAGATTAGACACAATAGGATTTGTTAGTCCTGCAATTATGTGATGTTGTATAGAGCTAAAGATTTATATGAGAGAGAATAACGGTTCACAGGAGTTTGATGCAGAAAAGGCATTCGAGACGGAAATAAGAAGTAATTTTGCAGAGTTTATGAAAAGATCGCCTACGAATGGACTGTATTAGCGGTTACAAGAACCAAATTGATACTGTATAATTAAGGAAAAATTTTGGAACCAGTTTAGAAAGGGTATATCTTTATATGCAAAAAAAATTCGACCTTCAGCATGAATATATAACCATTGAGTCTCTATTTGAATCAATGCCTGTTGCTATGGCATTAATCGACAGAGAAGGGCGACACGTTGCACTTAATCAAGCATTAGCTTCTTTCAGCGGATTGAGTGTCCGTGATCTTGTGGGACGAAAGGTAGAGGAACTTAGCAAGGAAAGCGGTGAGAATATTAAGCGAGATTTCCTATGTTTTGATGCTGGCGAAGAAGTCCCTGACCATGAAGTGCAAATAGGTGACAAAATATGTTTTGTATCTGTTAAGCCAGTATTAGACAAATCTGGGTTTACAATTGGAGAGATGGTAGCCCTGACTGATATAACCAGAAATAAAGAGGTAGAACGCCAATTAGCTGAGGCAAATAAACGACTGCAATTTCTTGCCAACCACGACTCTCTTACTAGTGTATTAAATGCACGAACTTACTATGAGGTGTGTGACCAGATGATGTGCGTAGCACATCGTGATAATGTTCCATTCTCTGTGCTATTTCTTGATCTCGACCACTTCAAGAATATTAATGACACTTACGGACATGATGCAGGGGATATTGTTCTAAAGAAAACAGCTGCCTGTATATTAGAAAATTGCAGAAAATGTGATGTTGTAGGTAGAGTTGGCGGTGAAGAGTTTTCTATTTATTTACCAGAAACCGACCATAATGGAGCTTTGATTCTTGCCGAGAAGTTGAGGGCAAAAATTGAAGAATTAATGTTATGTATTGACAGAAAAACTATTAATATAACAGCCAGCATTGGTGTTTCATCAAGTTCTAAGCACCACAAGTCTATAGCTGACATTCAACGTGATGCAGATCATGCTATGTATCATGCAAAGAAGGAAGGACGTAACAGAGTATCATGGCTGAATATGCCTTGCTATGTTGAGCAAGCAATGACTGAGCAAGGTCTCTGATATTTTTTTAATAAAAGTTATTTTCACGGAGTGTATAGATGGCTTACTAAGAGGGTGAAGATAATTTTAAGATTAAATCGCTTCTGTCAATTAACAAATATCACTTAGTAATTGAAATTTAATAACACCCGAAAGCATTTGAAACTCCTCCTCAATATTTCATGTTCATTCCTTAAGGAGGAATGATAAAAAGTCTTCATGCTAAGTGAATTGATATTTACTGTACTAAACAATGAAGTTTTGATCAGTAAGGCTACTCTGTTCGACATGTTTAACGGTCTTTAAGACCGCAAAGGAGATTTATCATGTTCAAATCTGAAATTTATATACAAAGACGTAATCGTTTAAAACAACAACTTAGCTCAAGCATTGGATATTCAGGTATTGCACTATTTATCGGGCATGATGAAAGCCCAATAAATTTTACAGATAACTGTTATCCATTTCGCCAAGACAGCTCTTTTCTCTATTTTTTTGGACATAATCTGCCAAAACTTATAGGAGTTGTAGATATTGATGAAGGAATAGACTATCTTTTTGGAAATGATGCTGGAATGGATGAGCTTATCTGGACTGGTCCTCAACCAACCATAAAAGAGCTTGGGGAGAGGGTTGGTATCAGCAGAACCGGCAGCATTAAAAAATTTGAGTCATTTTTTCAAAGAGCATGTTCATATAAACGAAGGATCCATTTTTTACCACCATATCGCAAAGAGACGGTATTTAAGTTGCTAAAATGGTTGAGAATTGTTGATATCAGTTCTGAACTTGATATTTTGCCATCTCAAAAGCTGCTATCTGAAAGTCCTCTATCATCAATGAAGCTTCAGCCATCAATTGAACTTATAAAAGCCGTAGTCGCTCAAAGAGAGGTAAAAACAGATGAAGAGATTGCACAAATTGAAGAAGCGGTCAACATAAGTGCTGAGATGCACATTGAAGCTATGAAAGTTGCAAAAGATGGAATGACAGAACAGCAACTTCTTTCAGCAGTTTATAAAAAGATGTTTGATCATGGTTGTATATCAATGGCATTTACTCCGATTGCAACTACACGAGGAGAAACTTTACATAACCATTTTTATGGTAATACTCTCAAAAAAGGCGATCTTTTTCTTCTTGATGCTGGAGTTGAAAATAGTATGCACTATGCTTCTGACTTATCAACAACCTTTCCTGTTGATGCCAAACTTACAACAATCCAGAAAGATATTTACCAAATAACCCTTGATGCCCATAAAAAAGCAGTTTCTGCACTTGCCCCAGAAGTTCCATTTAAAGATGTTCATTTTAAAGCGAGCAAAGCTATAGTAAAAGGTCTTAAAGATATTGGTCTTATGAAAGGTAATGTTGATGATGCAGTTGCATTAGGTGCCCATGCGCTATTCTTCCCATGCGGAACAGGACACATGATGGGGCTTGATGTCCATGATATGGAAGATTTAGGTGAGGTTTATGTTGGATATGATGGAGAGCCGAAAAGCACACAGTTTGGACTTAAATCTCTTCGTCTTGCAAAACCTTTAAAAGCAGGGTTCGTCCTTACAATAGAACCTGGGATTTACTTTATACCAGCGTTGATTGATAAATGGCACTCAGAAAAGAAATTTTTGCATTTTATCAATTATAAAGCTCTTGAGCCATATCGTAAATTTGGTGGAATCAGGAATGAAGAAGATTATATAATTACAGAGACAGGAGCAAGATTATTAGGTAAATCCTCTCTGCCTTACAACCTCATAGATGGCAATTCCGCAGGCAACTGAGGCGTTCAAAGATGTAATCGTACTTTTAAGTGGCAGCGATAACAAAAAATCACACTCTTTTTTAACAAGAGGGCGAATTCCTTGATGTTCTCCACCAATCACGAGAGCGATATTACCTGTAAGGTCTGAGCTAAAAAGAGGTGTCTTTCCATCTGCATCTAAACCAGCAATCCAAAAGCCCTTTTTTTTCAAAAGTTTAAGACAAGAGGCTATATTGGTTGCTGTCCAGATGTCGGCATGTTCCATAGCTCCAGCAGATATTCTCGAAACAGCAGGTGAAGGTTGAACGGCTCTATCTTTTGGTATGATAAGATGATCAACTCCAGCACATATTGCAGTTCTGATTATTGCCCCAAGATTGTGTGTATCTTCAATGCTTTCTAAAACTACAATAATCTCTTTTCTGTTGTCTATGTTCTCTTTGTTATTTTTACCGCTTCCAAGATTATTAATTTCACTCTCTGCCTTTTTTATAGGTAGATGTGAAACTGATGCGGCAACACCCTGATGTTTTACTCTATTGCTTATACTATCAAGCTCTTTGATAGAGATAAACTCAACTTGAATAAGTTGGATCTTAGCAAGTTCAATAATTTCATTAAGCCTTGAAAGGTTGCGATCTTTTGATATGTATATTTTAAAAAATGTTCGTCTTTTTGCGTTAAGTGCTTCAAGAACAGAATGGATACCGCATAGAATTTCAGTTTCACATGTCATTTTAAATATTTTTCCCTAGATTAATCCTAAATTAATATTGATCCATAGTTTAGAATGAACTGTAATTGTTTCCTTCTTTAATCACCATTTAATTTTATTGCATGGGCGAAAATATAAGT
The DNA here is from genome assembly GCA_015233755.1 of Desulfamplus sp. Classification (GTDB taxonomy): domain Bacteria; phylum Desulfobacterota; class Desulfobacteria; order Desulfobacterales; family Desulfobacteraceae; genus Desulfamplus. The sequence continues at coordinate 5,879 of JADFXA010000016.1, forward strand.
GCATACAGGAACTCCAAGCATAAGTCCCCAAATGTGAAATAACTTCCCTCCAATTGTGAGAATAATCAACACAAGAACAGGATTGATTCTCATGTACGAGCCATAAATTCTGGGGTTGAGTATATAGCCTTCAATAAGATGAATTAAAACAATAAGAATAATGGCAAGAATCATAGTTTTAAGCCCCGCTGCCTGTAATGCTATAAGACATATTGGTACAGAGCTTATAAAAACACCAACAACTGGAATAAAACTACAAAAGAAAACAATTACTGACAAAAATGCAATGTATTTACCAATTCCAAGAATATAGAGTCCAATGGCTGTTAAAATACTATTAACGATTGCAATTGAGAGTTGAGCCTCTAAAGCTTTACCAAGAACTTGTCCAAAATTTTTGATGTTATCTGCCACCTCTTTATAGAAAAAATTAAGTTTTGTATTTTCAAGCTCTTTAACAAGTTTTGTGAGATTGGGTAGGTCAAAAACAATCAGAAACGAGAAAAGTAATGATAGAAGAAACGCAGAACCAACAGAGGCAATTTTCCCGCTTATGCTTCTGAAATTTTCAAGTATCTGATTAAGACTTGTGATTCCTGTGGTTTCGTTATCAATACCAATAACTTTTTGAAAAAGAGTTATTACAGGCGATACCTTGGGTTGTTCAGTTGGTGAATTTGTAATTGTATTTAATAGCGGCTCTTTTACTATCTCAAGATTACTATTTTTAGATATGAGTTGTTGCGGCGGGCTTTTAACAACTTTAGCTTTAGAATCAGAAGTATTAGTTTTATTAGTAGTATTATTGTCAGCAATAAGTTCTAACTGAACTATAATCTTATTTATAAATGGATATTGATTACTTAATTTTATGATCTCTTGATCCACACGATTTATGTAAGTGCCAAACTGACTTATAAATACTTCAGTTTGACTTTTTACACTTGGAATCAAAAATAAAGTTACAGATATAAAAAAACAGAGTAGGGCTACTCCAGTTAAAACAACTCTTAATTTTCTGTTACCCATCCATCTCCATTTTTGGACATAGCTGACAATACTAACTTGAATATAGGCAAAGACAAAGGTTAAGAAAATAAGCAGAAAAAATGAGCGTAAAACATATAAAATTGCAAACAGGCTAAACCACACCAAAATACGGGATATTATTGAGATTAGATTTTTTTTGTCATCAGGTATCATGTCAATTCAGATATGGCTTTTGAAATAATATCTGCCATCTCCTTTTCAGAAATATTAAGTTCATCATTTACAATAATATGCTCATAAAATGACCTTTGTGCGATTTCATTTTCAGCATTAGCGAGGCGTTTTATGATTACTTCATCAGAGTCGGTACCTCTTTTTATAAGCCTCTCCTTGAGAACATTAATAGATGGTGGCATAATAAAAATGGTAATCGCTTCTGGAAATGAGCGTTTGAATTGCTTTGCACCTTGAACATCAATATCTAAGAGAAGATTATTTCCCTCTGCTACATTATCTTCTATAAATTTCAAAGATGTTCCGTAAAAATTGTCGTGTACATTTGCCCATTCAGCCCAGAGATTCTGATCTATTCGCTTTTTAAACTCATCAGCTGTTATAAAAAAATAGTGAACTCCATCTATTTCGTTTGCCCTTGGTTGTCGAGTAGTGTGAGATACAGAATATGCAAGGTTAGGAAACTTAGCCAATATTTTAGCACAAAGAGTTGTCTTACCTGCTCCAGATGGGGCAGAGACAACAAAAATCTTGCCTCTTTTTTTTTCTTCTTTGTTTATCTTGTTTTGCTCCATTAGCTATTATCCTTAATTTAATACTTATTTTATTTAACAGGCTCATCTTTAGTAGGTTCATCTTTTAAGCTTTCGCCCTTCTTAAGTGAGGTAAACCGTTGAGAAATTGTTTCAGCTTGGATAGC
>JADFXA010000016.1:7900-9899 GCA_015233755.1 Desulfamplus sp.
CGTCAATGAGACGTCTATCCTCTTTTGCCTCATCTTTTAGGCGCTTCATTGGAGATGTGTTTGGTGTTAATATGGTTACAACCTTATCTGCAACCACTGTATTTCCAAACCCAATATTTAGCAGTTCTTGTTCCATAAGTGCTTTAACCTGTTTTCCAAAAGTCATTATTTTAAACTCCTAATCTCAAAGGGGGCGCAATTTAAGTTTTGTAGGCACTCTTTTGTTTATTCAATATTTTGAATCTGTTCTCTTATCTTTTCAAGTTCAGATTTCAAATCTACAACTATGTGTGAAAGTTCAGCTCTTCCTGATTTTGAACCCATTGTATTAAATTCTCTATTAAACTCCTGAATTAGAAAATTTAGCTTTCTCCCACTCGCGTCATCTGATTTGATAATATCACGAAATAGGCTTATATGGCTTCTTGCCCTTACAATCTCCTCTGAAATATCGCTTTTGTCTGCTAAAATAGCTACCTCTTGAGCAAGTCTTACGGGATCAATCAGGTTTTCAAAATCTTCTATTTTTTTATCACTAACATTATCTGCATGTACTGTATCTTTGCTTGTTCCTATCAAAAATTTGATTCTATCCATGAGTCTATCTCTATAGATTGCTGGCATTAAAGCCGCTTCTTCTTCAACTCTTAATAACCCAATTTCAATGTAATTTAATCTATCCAATAGGTCTTTAGAAAGATTCTCTCCTTCATTCTTACGCATGGCTTCAAGGTTATTTAATGCACTATCTACACTTTTTGCTATTGTTTCCCAAATCAAAATATCGTTATCTTGATTCTTTTCAGCGGGTTTAATCATCTCTTTTCCATCAAGTATATTATCAATAGTGATAGTTGACTCAAATATTGAACCTGACTCAATGGGAATATCAGATAAAAATGAACAATGTGATTTTAGTTGTTCTTTAAGCTGTATCAGTGCTTTATAGTATGCTCTCACTCTTGTAATATCAACTTCAAATTGAACAGCGTCATCAGATTGATCTTCAATTGTAATGCGAATTTCAATGCGGCCGCGAGAAAGTTTTTGAGCAATAAGTTTTTTAACGCCATCTTCATATTTACTAAATGCTCTTGGCATATAGAGGGCAATATCTAAATTCTTGCTGTTATATGATCTTATCTCTACATTGCATTGTATAAAATTTTCATTATGTGAAGCCTCTGAATATGCTGTCATGCTTTTTATCATTTGGATTTTCTCTTTATCATTTGTGGTTATGCTTTATGATTCATCATTTTATCATTAATGATTTGGGGTTGCTTTGATTGTTTTAAATCATCGGAATATTTTGTCCTAACTTGTTCAAGAAAACCACATATCTCTTTTGACGCATAATCAGGATATGTCCACTCAAGAGATTTAAAGCCACCTTTTTTATAAATCAGGGTTAGATCAGCGTAAATACCTCTGCCAATATATATTCTGTGGGAATAATCTTTACCAGTTGCAAGGATAAACCTTGAAAGAAGTAGATAACCCGGGTCAATATTTAATGCTCTTTTGATGCCTGTTTCTTCATTTATTGCCCATCTTTTTTCTAAAATATTTGTCTTTTCCTTGATTTCTGCCAAGTCAATTTGGTGAATAAGCTCTTTAAATACCGCAACTTTGCGAAACAGTGGAGAACCCATTTCTCCATAATAGTAATCGGTAAAATCAAAATTAAACCAATCGCTTATAATGTCAGTTTCACCAAACAGCCTTTCAAGTTCAGAAAGGACAGACTCAAAAATATTCTTGTTGTTCATAAAAAGACTTATAACTAATTTTGCCTTATCAGGTTCTTTTGGAATACTCATTATTTTTATAACTCTATTTCTGTTTTTCTAAGGGTTTTGCCTCTTCAATTAACATGATTGGAATATCATCCCGTATTTCATAGATAAGAGAGCAAGATTTACACACAAGCCCATCTTTTGCTTCAGTTAAAAATATATCTCCTTTGCATTTTGGACACACTAAAATATCAAGAAGT
>JADFXA010000016.1:9998-17840 GCA_015233755.1 Desulfamplus sp.
TTTCAGTTAAAAATATATCTCCTTTGCATTTTGGACACACTAAAATATCAAGAAGTTGTTGGGAAATTGCCATGATTATTCTCCATATTTATTTATCTGTTTTTTTACCTCTTATTTCTTAATTATCTTTACCTTAAGGTTTATTTATTCATAACCTGCATCTTAAAATACTCTCCACCAATTGCCATAAGCTCTGCATGAGTGCCCGACTCAACTATTTCGCCTTTATTAATAAAGATAATTTTGTTTGCATGAGCAATTGTAGATAATCTATGAGCTATTACAAAAGTTGTTCTACCTTTCATAAGATTTACAAGAGCTTTCTGGACAATTTTTTCAGACTCAACATCAAGAGCTGAAGTCGCCTCATCAAGAATCAAAATAGGAGCATTTTTTATCAATGCACGTGCAATACATATTCTTTGCTTCTCACCACCTGAAAGGCGGCTCCCAAGCTCTCCTATTACAGTATCATATCCTTTTGGAAATCCTATTATAAAATCGTGGGCATAAGCCGCCCGTGCCGCCTCTTCTATCTCATGGTCAGAGGCAGCAAGTCGTCCATAACGAATATTGTCTTTAATACTTTCATTAAATAAAATAGGCTCTTGAGTAACTATAGATATTATTCCCCTTAAAAATGGGAGAGGAATATCTCTAATATCTTCCTTAATTTTTTTATTACCAATTTCTATGCTCCCATCTGTAACATCATAAAATCTTGGAATTAAGTTTACAAGAGAAGTTTTACCACCCCCGCTCATCCCTACAAGCGCAACAACCTCACCTGCTTTTACGTTAAGATTAATATTACGTAATATCCAAAGATGTTCTTTATCATTTTTATTGTTGATATCACTTTTGTCTTCAATATATCCAAAACCATCATTATATTTGAAAAAGACCTTGTTGAATGAGATTTCTAAATCGTTTTCATTAAGATTCTTTAAACTTGATGAAGAGCTAAAATCTTCTATTTCTTTAATAACATGTGAGTTAAATATTGTTGTAGATTGTTGTTTATCTATCCTCTCAATTTCAGGTTTTTGTTCAATAACATCATAAATCCTTGTAATCGCAGCAAGCCCTTCTTGGACTGTATTGTTAAGGTTTGTAAGTTTCTTCACTGGATCATAAAGCATCATTACTGCTGTTAGAAAAGAAAAAAAAGTGCCGGTAGTTGAAACTCCGCTAATAACCCTTGAACCCCCAAACCAGATTATAAATGCAATGCCAACTCCTCCTAAAAACTCCATGATTGGCGAAGAGAGAGATTTTGCAACAACCGATTTCATCTCGAGTCTGAAAAGAGTATCTGTTTTTTCTTTAAATCTCTCCTTTTCATAAGACTCCATTGTAAATATTTTAACAACTTTGATGCCTGAGAAAGTCTCATGCAAAAAGACATTTATTTCAGCCATTGCTTCTTGACACCCTGTACTGAAACGGCGAACTCTTCTGCCAAAAGCTACAATTGGATAAAAAGCTATTGGAAGAACTAAAAATGCCCATACAGCAAGTTTCCAATCCATATAGAAAATAACGCATATTAAACCAATTACAGTAAAAAAATCACGCAATAAACTTGTAACCGCACTTGATACCATGCCTTTGACAATATTGACATCATTGGTAATTCTTGACATCAAAGTGCCTGTCTTTTCCTTATTAAAAAATGCAAGAGGAAGGTTAACAATATTTTCATAAAGTCTATTTCTAAATGATTTTATAACCTGTTCCCCAACATAACTCATTAGATAGTTTTGTCCGTAAGTTGCAACTCCTTTTAGTAAAAAAACTGTAATTGCTGCAACTGGGATAAAAAGAAGTCCATTGCTATCTTTATTGACAAAAATATCATCAAGCATTGGTTTTACAAGATATGCTGATGCAGCAGTTGAGCCAGCTACAACAACCATGCAAATCATTGCAAAAAATAGCTTTTCCCAGTGTTGCCAGATAACCTGAAACAAAGATTTGTAACGCTCTCTATTTTTATCATCTAATATTGTAGAAATTTTTTCACCCATTTTTGATCTTATATTCATAATAATGATATTTTATATAAATTTGATATTTTTTGAAAAGTTGCTAAATCTAAAATGATCTTTCCAATGAGAACTTGAATTTGAAATAAAACTAATATCTAACTTTATAATTATTGATGCTATATCTTGCTCTTGCTATAAGTATTGTCAATATTCAAAAAATGTGAGACCATACTTTAATATGAAAAATAGCACAATAATATTTTTATTTTTGAATCTTTACCGTTTTCTTTGGTGGTTAGCACTTCCAATACTTAAGAAAAACGCAAGATTGCATGAAGGTTTAAAAGAGCGAACATCATCAGATCACCTTAAAAAAGCTGATATTTGGATACAGGGTGCATCTGCAGGTGAGTCTAATCTTACTGTTCAGCTTGTTGAAAAACTTCATAGCGAAATTATCATAAAAGAACCTATCATAAACAATAGATATTCTAACCAGCCACCAAAAATTTTACTCACATCAACTACCGCACAAGGAATCTCAATTTTATCGCGGCTCAAGATGCAGAGTAACATATTGTTATCAAAACAGAAAAACTTTATCAATATAACATGGTTTCCATTTGATATACCTGACTTAATGGAAAGAGTTATATGCAAAGTTAAGCCTGCTCTTATTGTCCTTATTGAAACTGAACTTTGGCCATCTCTTTTGTTTGCTGCAAAAAAATATGGAGTTAAAGTTATTGTAGTAAATGGCAGATTATCAAAAAAAAGCCATAGAAACTACATGCTAACAAGATGGTTATGGAATAAATTGCAGCCTGACACTATTCTTGCAATTAGCGATAGAGACGCACAAAAATTTAGAGATATCTTTCCAGCATCATATATTGATGTAATGCCCAATATGAAATTTGATAGCATACTCTATGATTCTGAAAAATTAAACTTAACATTACCATCAGATATAAAAATATTGCCAATTATAAATAAGGCATCTCAAACTATAAAAAGATTCTCCTTTATAAATGTATCGCCAGCAAATACACCAATTTCTATTCTTGCCTCTGTTCGCAGAGAAGAGGAAGATGATGTAATTGTAATTATTGATCAAATTATTAAAAAGTTTCCGAGACAGTTGATATGTCTATTCCCAAGACATCAGCACAGAATTGATTTTTGGAAGAAAACCCTTACAAAGAAAGAACAAAAATGGATTCTTAGGTCAGACTTAGAGCAATTTAGGAATAAAAATATAGAATTAAATAAATTGTTCACCGCCACCAACAACAAGGACAATAATACTGCTAAAGAAGTGTTGAAAAATAATAGCCAAATAGAAGGAGTATCTTTAGGTACTGTAATTTTATGGGACATATTTGGAGAGTTGAAAGATGCCTATGCCATTTCAACTTCAACTGTTGCATTTGTTGGTGGGAGTCTAAAGCCGCTTGGAGGACACAACTTTATTGAGCCTTTAATTGCAGGAGTTCCCACAGTAACAGGTCCATTTACCGATGATTTTGCATGGGTTGGAGAAGAACTATTTAATAATTGTAAGATATTTGGTGATAATATAATTAAAAGGGCAGAGAGCAGAGATGAAGTTATAAATTTTATGGTGAATTCCCTTACAAGCACTCCTAATAAAAGCGATATTATTAACAAAAGCATTAAATATATTGAAAAAAAACAAGGTGGTACTTCAATAGTTTGTAATACGATAAAACATTATATATAAAATTATGGATAGAGAAAAATATGCCAGAGAAAAACAATAAACAGGTGATACGTAAAAAGGCGGGCGAACATCAAAGATATGCGTCTGGTTTTAAATATCAGCAAGATTCTAAGTATTTTGCCCAGATTGCAGAAAATTTAAGCGAGGAATGTGCTAAAGAGCTATCAATGTTAGGAGCAAAAGATATTGAGCCAACTTACACAGGAATATACTTTAGTGCGGATAAATCGGTTTTTTATAAAATTAACTATATGTCAAGACTCATATCAAGAGTGCTTGCCCCAATTGACACCTTTGCTTGTCCTGACAGTGACACTCTTTATAAAAATGGGAAAAAGATCAAATGGGAGCTTCTTATATCTAAAAAAACAACTTTCTCTATTGTTCATAATGTTTCAGACAGTGCTATTGACCACTCCCAATTTGCAGCTTTGCGCCTAAAAGATGCTATTGCAGATTATTTCAGGGATAGGACTGGAAAACGCCCAAACGTTGATACTATAAACCCAGACATAATAATAAACCTTCATATAAGGAACAATATAGCAGATATAAGCGTTGATGCTTCTGGAGGGGCTTTACACAAACGTGGCTATAGAGAAAAATCAATATCAGCACCTATGCAAGAGACCGTGGCTGCCGCAATTATTAGATTTTCTGAGTGGGATGGCTCTGTTCCTATTTACGATCCAATGTGCGGTTCAGGTACATTGCTTTGTGAGGCTTTAATGCACCATTGCAATATCCCAGCTGGAATATTTAGGGAAAAATTTGGATTTCAAATGCTGCCTGACTATAATCCTGAACTCTGGGAGCTTGTAAAAAAAGAGTGTGATTCCTCTATTATCCCACTTGTTGCACCAGTAGCGGCTCTTGGAGTTGATTCTGAAGAAGGATACTCATCACAACACAATCAGTTACAACATAATCTACATCTGATTTCTGGCAGTGATATCTCAAAAGAGTCTGTAGACGCCGCTAAAACCAATCTAATGGGTCTTCATTTTGGTAATAATGTTTCTGTAAAACTTATGGATTTTCAAGAAATTCCATCAATAGAGAATAGTGTTATTGTGGCAAATCCACCTTATGGGATAAGAATTGGCAAAGATCAAGATTTAAAGCTATTGCATAAGCAATTTGGTGATTTTCTCAAACAAAAATGCAAAGGGTCAAATGCTTTTATCTATTTTGGAGATCCTGAATACACAAAATATATGGGGCTTAAAGCCTCATGGAGAAGGCCTTTAAAAGCTGGCGGATTAGATGGAGTTCTTGTTAAATATGAGATGTATTGAATAACACCACATTCCGTACCTTATTCACAACTATATGAAATTATTGATGTAATGCGTTGGCTGTTTTTATTCATATCTAATAAAATAAATATGTTATAATTACAGGTACGGAATGTTGGATAACGAATAATTACTCTTTTCTAAGTCCAAAATTTATCAAGAATACGATCAATAGAGGCTTTAAGAGTTTCTGGTTTAAATGGCTTGATTACATAACCTAAAGCACCAGCTTTCACAGCATCAACAACCATCTGCTCCTGACCGTGTGAGGTAACCATTATAATCATAGCATCTTTATATTCCCTGCAGATATGTCTTGTAGCCTCAATCCCGTTCATATCGGGCATTGTTATGTCCATAGTTACCATATCAGGATTTATTTCTACATATTTATCAATAGCCTCTCTTCCTGTCCTTGCCACTCCAACCACATTGTGTCCAAGCTCTTCAAGTACCTTAGCCATCTTTTTTGTGGTGATACCAGAATCATCTACAACCATAAAGTTTAAAGATGTTGGTTTTTGCTCTTGCATCTCTACCTCATTATTTTTATACTTTTAAATGGTATTAGAATAATTATATTTCAAAAAGCTCATTAGGACCAATACAGAATATGCGAAGATTTCCATAAGAAGTTGTTAAATCATTGACAAAAAATTTAACAGCTCGGCTTTTTGCAATGCTTTCAGCACTTGCTATTACAATAGGCGGTGATAGCGAGATTGCAACACCGTTAATAAATTCTGCTATTGAGTTACCAACAATTATATTTAACAAATCACCAGCAGTCTCTTCAATATATTCGGCTCTCTCTTCAACTCTGATATCCAGCTCTTTTGTATATATCTCAAAAATTTTATTAATAAACTCTTTTTCATAACTGAAAATTATAAATATGTGAGGTGTAGAGCCAATTGTTATAACAGATGTAATATGATTAAGCTCAAGGCGATTATTTGATATAGGTCTTATATCTTGTCGATCTACGTGAATATCCATCTCATCGCTTAAAAAATTTATTGTTCTTAATGAGATAATATCCATAACTCGTTTTATGCTTATACTCATAATAAAAGTTGCTCCTTTGAAAATAAGGTTATTCCTCGATAGTGCTTTAAAAAGAAGAAATATTACAACTGTGTGCCTAAAGTTATATGGCTATAAATATTATACTAAATTTATATATAAATCAAAGCTAATATAAGAGCCTGTTTAAATATTAAGGCTCTTATATAAATGCCATTATATTGTTTAAGTTGAAAAAATATGCAAATTAGGTATAGGATACGCTGTAATAAAAAATCCTAATAAATACTTGACACTCAGGCATCAAACACGTAACTTAACCCGCACGGGCTAAGGACGGAGCTATAATGTATTAAAAAAATAACCAATAAACACAAAAGGAGTTAGGAATGGAAAAAGAGAACATTAAAGGAATTAATAAGGGAGATTTAATAAGCAAGGTTGCTGAAGTACTAAACACCAAAAATAAAAAAGATGCGCAAGCTGCTGTTGAATGTATCTTCTCTTCTATTTCCGAAGCGCTTGTAGAAAACAAAACAGTTACTCTCGTTGGCTTTGGAACTTTTAAAACTTCTGAGAGAAAGGCAAGAAAGGGTAGAAATCCACAGACAGGAAAAGAAATTGATATTCCAGCAAGAAATGTCCCCAAGTTTATACCCGGTAAAGCATTGAAAGATGCTATAAAGTAAATTGCTAATTAACTTTCACTATTAATATGAGCCACAATATAAGTATAGAAGATGTATTTGCACCATCAACAGGGGTTGAGATTGTATTTAATCTTAACTCCTTGAACCCATTTACATCCTCTTCAATTATTTATGATGCTGATCATAAAAAAAAAAGCATAATTGTGGCTCAACCTAATCGCCGTATAACACCCTCCACCTCTTTTGAAGAGATGCACCTAACAACCTTGCTAAAAGTTGATTTAGAAAAAAAAAGATTTGGCATAAAATGCAAACCTTCAATCTTTCACAACGACTATTGTTTGTTTGATAATAGTAAGGTTGCTGCTATAACAGTTGAATATACCCCTCCTTTATTAGAAACGAATATCCGTTCGGCATACAGAATGCCAATTACTAAAGATTATACTGTCAAAGCAAAGCTAATTTTTAATAATAATAGTTATTACTCAACAAAAGATTTTTTTATAAGAGACATCTCAATAAGTGGACTCGGTATAATTGTTCCTATTAGGCGCAATAAAATAATTAATCCACTATCAACATTAAAACGCCACAGTCAGGCAGTGATAGGTATGTTGTTAATGACTCCAAACTCGAAACAGCCTTTTGCAACTATTCCTTTAAAAATTGAAGTTGCCAGATTGAATCAGAATCAGTCAGAAAATCATATTTTTATCGGAGTTAAATTTATAGGGTTAACACCAGATAAAGAGGGGCAATTAAATAAATTTATTCACATGGCACAATTAGATGGATTAAGACGTTTAAGCAGGATTGATGAGAATTGATGTGATGCACTACGTTGGGTTGGTTATTTATAATAATATGGACTTCATTTGCATAGCCATATTAAAGATTTGACAACTTTTTAAGAGTTGCCAAATCTTTATTTTCAGAGTTGATATATTTTTTACAACTATTTTTAGCAAAGATTTAAACTGTTACTAAAAATTATTTCATCTCTTTAATTGCCTCTGTAAGAGCTGGCATAAACTCTAAAATATCAGCAACAATACCAACATCTGCAACCTGAAAAATAGGAGCTTTTGGATTTTTGTTTACAGCAACAATATAAGGGTTGCCTTTTACTC
>JADFXA010000170.1 GCA_015233755.1 Desulfamplus sp.
ACTCTTTACGCTCTTCATTTCCCAAATTCACTCGATATTTCTTTGCCATAGCCATTACCTCATGTGTAGTTGTTTATGTTTAAATCAGCATCATAAAGTATCCATCAAATGACTCTTATTTGGCAATAGGTTTGCCTGGCCAATTTACATGACAACTAAACCTTGAAGCAATACTACCAACTCCTCAAATCATTTCAGCTGCAAAAAGGGCAAAAAAAGTCTGCACCAAAAGAGATATTGCAGCAAAAAAACAAGAGAGCATCAGAATAATGTGCCCTCTGAACCAAGATGGAAAGTGCATTCTCTACAAATACAGACCCATGATTTGCAGGCTTCACGGTATTCCTCATGAGCTTGTAAAACCTGCATCTTACTTGCTTTCCTCAAATACAAAACCTATATCTGATATAAATTCTACTCTAATTTCTGATACCAATACGGTTTTAAGTCCTGGTTGTAATGATGGTTCAGAACTTTTCAGTGCAAAAGGGTATATTAAATTTGACAGAACCCCATTCTATTCAGAGATGGCAGCAATTGAGAAAGAGTATCTAATTGCAACCATTGGAAGAGCTGTAAGAAACAGGCAAACTATAGCTCAGATGCTTATTTAAACCAATTAAATCTCATCTCTTACAATCATTAGAATAGCCAGATGATTTTTACGAAATCATTGATTCAGATGTTAAAAAGATGATTTTACCGAATCATCTTTAGGATGTTAAAGCAGCTCTCTCTTCATCAGAATCAGCAAATTCTATAGCAACCTTAATTACTTTATCACCAACATCTAAAAAGGCATCTACCATATCTGGATCAAAATGTTTCCCTTTACCCTCTTTGATTATCTCAAGAGCTTTTTTGTGAGAAAAAGCTGGTTTGTAAAACCTTTTGCTGACTAAAGCATCATAAACATCAGCAATAGCCATTATCCTTCCAGATATTGGTATCTCATCGCCTTTTATTCCTTCAGGATAGCCTGTTCCATCCCATTTTTCCTGATGGGTGTAGGCAATTTCTCTGGCATATTTCATAAATGAGTTGCCCCCAAGCTTAAGCTCTGCAAATCGTAGCGCATCTCGTCCACGTATAGTGTGCTTTTTCATCTCAGCAAACTCTTCGTCACTTAACTTGCCGGGTTTCATAAGAATATTATCAGGAACTCCAACCTTACCAATATCGTGCAAAGGTGCTGATTTAAAGAGAAGATCAATAGTTTTATCATCTAAAAAATCTTTGAATTTGGGATTATTCTTAAGTTGTTCAGCAAGTATCTTGACATATTGTTGAGTTCTTAAGATATGCCCACCGGTTTCAGGGTCTCTTGTCTCAGCCAAACATGCAAGGCTGTAGATAGTAACATCCTGAGTAAGCATAAGCTCTTTAGTTCTCTCTTGGACTAACTCCTCTAAATTATCTCGATATTTTTTCAGCTCTAATTGATTTTTCACCCTTGCTTTAACTAAATCAGGACTAAAAGGTTTGGTGACATAATCAACAGCACCAAGCAGCAACCCTTTAGCCTCATCTTTTTCATCAGTCATTGCTGTCAGAAAAATAACGGGAATATTCTTTGTTGATTCATTCTCTTTCAATCTTCTACACACTTCATAGCCGTCAATATTCGGCATCATAATATCTAAAAGAATAAGATCTGGAGGATCCTCCATAATATCTTCAAGAGCTGTCTCACCATCCATAGCAACTCTAACATCATACATATCTTCTAAAGTATTGACCAAAACGTCGATGTTAGCTTCAGTGTCATCAACTACCATTACGGTAAAATTAATTGATTCCATAAATTATTATCCTAAATATTTTATATCTATCTGTAAGCTCATTTTTCCTAAAGATTACTTTTTAACTGTTCAACTATCTCTGAAGCATCTTTGAACTTATATTTCCCAATAAACCTCTCTACTTCTTGAAGCTGAGATTTTATCTCTGCTGACCAGTTAAATCTATTTATCTCTTCCATTATCTCTTTGCATGGCTTGGGCTTTTTACTGTGTAGAGATTGTCCAAGTTTTTCTAAGAAATCAGCTAACTGGGTAGAGTCTCCCTGTTTTGAAGATTCTTGATTTGCAGCATTAGTTTGATCTGTCTGTGCAAAGACAATCAATTCCAAGGTGTTTATAATTTGAGATATAGATGCATCTAATTTGGTTATTAATTGGGTGTGATCCTCGTTAATATCAGACTTTAAATTTGCCTCCAAAATACCTGCTACAGCTTGTAGATCTTGAGCCCCAATAGTTCCTGCAACACCTTTTACTGTGTGGGCTAATCTTACAGCAAGCTCTTGATTATTTTGCTCAACAGCTTTTAACAGCTCTTGAGTTACATTCTGATTGTCTCGATGAAATTTTTTAAGTAGATTGATATATAACTTTTTATTACCACTTACCCGTGAAAGACCAAGCTCTGTGTCTATTCCATCTAATTTAGGAATCTTAATCTCTGTTGCAGCTTGATTAGGTAGATTGGATGAATCCTCTATTTTTGAGCTTATCTGTTTGATGTATTCTTCAGGCAATGAGCGTTGAGCAGGTTTTATCCATTTAAAGAGAGTTTTGAACATCTCTGAGGGTTCTATAGGTTTAGTTATGTAATCGTTCATGCCGATACTTAATACCTCTTCACGAACCCCGCTCATTGCATCTGCTGTCATGGCAATTATAGGAATTTGCCCATCAAAATTATTGACATTACCTTCTGTTATATTCCTTATAGCATTTTGCTTGTTTTGAGCTTCCCAAGTTCTTATCTCTTTTGTCGCTGTCCGTCCATCCATAATAGGCATCTGCAAATCCATCAGCAGAACATCGTATGGTTTATCTGTTGTTTTTTTGACCATATCCACACCAACCTGACCATTATTTGCCACATCAACAAAAAAGCCCTCTTCATTTAAAAGTTCAACAGCCAACTGCTGATTTATCTCGTTATCTTCAAAGAGAAGAATGCGTGCCCCTCGAATATTGTTAAATCCATTAGGAAGTTCATTTTTACTTATATTTTTAAAGCTATCGGCATTGAAATTACCATCTTGTACAATCTCTTGACCCATTCCAAACTTGGCAGTAAACCAAAATGTGCTTCCCTCTCCTGGCACACTATCTACCCCAATCTCACCGCCCATCATTTCAGATAATTTCTTGCTGATGGTAAGACCCAAACCTGTTCCGCCATATTTACGGGTAGTTGACGTATCTGCTTGCTGAAAAGATTGAAAAAGTTTTCCCTTCTGCTCTTGTGTAAGACCGATTCCTGTATCTTTGACTGCAAAATGGATAATTGCAGATTCATTATCTGATTCTATCTGTCTTATTATGACTGTTATCCCGCCTTTTTCAGTAAACTTTACAGCATTGTTGGCAAGATTTAACAAAACCTGTCCAAGCCTCAAGGGATCTCCTTTTAAAGCTTTGGGTACATCAGAAGCAACATCAAATTTTAGTTCAAGACCTTTCTCCTCTGCCTTCATGCCAACCAAACTTGCCAAATTATGCAAAACATAATTAAGATCAAATTCAATGATCTCCATATTGAGTTTGCCAGCCTCAATCTTTGAAAAGTCTAAAATATCGTTGATTATTCCCAAAAGACTTTGGGCAGAAAGATGGACTTTATTAATATAATCTCGCTGCTTTGGGTTAAGGTCTGTCTTGAGTGCCAAATGGCTCATTCCGATAATGGCATTCATAGGAGTTCGGATTTCATGGCTCATATTTGCTAAAAAATCGCTTTTTGCACGAGTTGCAGACTCTGCAATCTGCCTTGCATCTTCAAGCTCTTTATTGAACTTTTCAAGTGCAGCAAAAGAGTTTTTAAGCTGTTTTGTCATAGTATTGAAAGCATCTGAGAACTCACCCATAAAACTTATGCTTTGGCTAAAATCACCCATTGCAATCTGCTGAGTTGTCCATGTTAGATGTTTCAGGCTTGCCTGGAGGCTCTTGAGCGACTGAACAACCAGAAGATTTATTTTTGGCGGTGCTTGAAAATTTATATCTCCCCTTGCCAATGAGTAAGCTATATCAGTAACAGAGCCATATTCATTTAGAAATCGATTAATATAGCTTACCATCTGGTAAATCTCATTTTTAGGATAATCTTCAGGCAGTTTGATAGGCTCTGGCTTTTTACCTTTTAGCAAAAGATAAAAAACTTCGGTAACTTTATCAATATCCTCTTCTTTAACAGAAAGCATGATTGCTCCTAAATCGCTGGCATTGCCTCAAATCTACACACCCTGTCTCCTGAGCACCAGCAGTCAACCTCTTTTACATTAAAGGGTTTATTTGTGTACTCTTCTAAAATTCCAGCAATAAAACCCTCATCATAAGTGCAGACTGTTTCATTGCATATTGGCAGCCCCGAACAGTCTAAATCTTCTGCAACTGTCATTGTAAGATGCAGATTGTCAAGATCTGATTTTTCAATGCGTAAAATACCAATTTTAAGAGCTGCAAGAAGCTCTTGAAGCTGTGCAACAAAACCGTTAAAATCTTTATTGCTATCAAGGAGTGCTTTACAAAATTCACGGCCTGCAAGTGCCCCAGCCTTGTAATACAACCTCTCTGCTATTTCAGGATCAAATTCTTGAATAATAACATCTCTTAACGTGAACTGCATTAAACGATATACAGCAACGTCCATTGTTCCACCAAGATTTGGACGTCCCTGTGCAATATCACCAATCATTGACCAATCAAACATAGACTCGTTTCTCTCTTCTTTGAACATAGTATCTCCTTTTATTATAAATGTATGTTAAAAACTAACAAAGTATATATGACTCTTTTTATTGATTGTCACTATAGACCTATCCGCTTGATTGACTGGTTAGGCTTTAGTGTATTTTTAATTTGATCTCTTTCAACTATTTTTTGTAAATATCATATTGTTCAAACATTACTAAACCAAAATCTTTAACTGTTTTAACTCGTGTCTCAACTTTACCACCTGCAGCATGAAAACTATCTCCGCCATCTTTATGTAAAAACCAATTTTTTTCACTCTTGGAATATTTAAAAGTTATAATCCTTGTCCATCGCCATGCGCTCCCTCCAAAATGTTCAACTGAAAAGCAGCCTTTTTTGATTGTTATATTGTTGAAAGGATCGCCAAGCATTCCGCCGCAATCAACACAATATACGGCATTGTCATTTTTTGCAGCGAGTTCATATAAACCGTCTGATTTTCCAATTAAAATATATAAAGGTCTTTTTTCAGGATGTTCAATCACATCCGAAGTTTTTTCTTCTCCATTTTTTTTCAATATCAAAATAATGTCATCAATACTGTCAAGATTAAGGTCTCCTTTTGTCATATTTAATACAGAGTAATTTTCAGGAATAAAACGAACGATCTTGTTGCAAAT
>JADFXA010000171.1 GCA_015233755.1 Desulfamplus sp.
TTTCAACTATCCATGAAAGAAGAATATAACCAAGATCGCTATAAATTTGCTCTTTACCCGGTTTTTGGACAAGAGGTTCTTTTAAAATAAGCTCTCTTATAAGTTTTTTTCTTTCTGGTTCTGGATGTAAGATAAGCTCTTCATAAAATGGTCTGTGGGCAGGCAATCCAGATGTATGGCGCAAGAGTTGATCTAAAGTTATATCTGCCTTGTCTTTTGGGATAACAAATTCAGCATCATAAATATTAGTTGTGTTTGATTCAATATTGTCAGCATTGTTTGGTAATGTTTTCACAATATGTTGGATTTGGGAGAGTCTTTGATCAAGACAAAGTGTTCCTTGTTCTACAAGTTTCATTAAACAAAGTGCGGTTGCAAGGGGTTTGGTCAATGATGCAAGATCAAAAATAGAATCTTTTTTTACCAATTGGCCAGACTCAATATCTGCTGCTCCAAACGCTTCATGAAATATAATCTTATCTTTATGGGAGATAAGCAAAACCCCAGATGGGAACACTTTGTCGTTTACACCATCTTGCATCAGTTGAGAAATTGACTTCATCTTGTTGCTTACCAATTATTTATCCTCTATTTACGAGTAGAGAGGTATGGACGTGCGTCTCTACTCGTAAATATTTATTATTTTTATATTTCCTAAAATCGTTTAGGAGATATCTCTTCGTCAGAACCATAAACTATAAAAGCCAATTTATCGTTTTTTTATCACCATTGATTTGAACCATTGTGGCAAAACGCATCGATATATTTGTTTTACCATGTCCAGCATCAACTCCTACAACTATTGGAATGTTAGGATTATCAAATATCTCAAGTATGATTTCGTCAAGAAACTCTTGATGGCCATACCCTTCAAAAGAGCCTACAATAACGCCTTTAACTTCACTTAACATTCCAGCAAGGTTCATCTGAGTAAGCATTCTATCTATTTTATAAGGAGGTTCGCCAAGATCTTCTAAAAATAAGATTGAACCATCAAAATTAGGTTGAAACTTAGTTCCTATAAGGTGGCACAATGTTGTAAGATTACCTCCTGTCAGCTTTCCAGAAGCAACACCTTTTCTCAAAGTTTTTTCTGCATTAAGAGATAACCAATTGCAGCAAGCTGATAAAGAGAGTTCTCTGGTTTCAGAATTATGGCCAGAAAAGGCTGCATCTAAATCATAAGATGAAGTCAACTGTTCATAAAGAGATTGTAAAGTAGCTTCGTTAGTATCTGCAAGCGAGGTTACAACTGGACCATGAACTACCTTCATCATCGCTCTTTCAGAAATAGTTACAAGTAGAGCTGTAATATCACTGAATCCCACAAAGAGCTTGGGGTTTTTTGCTATCAGATCATAATCTATATAATTAAGTATTCTCATTGCTCCAAATCCCCCTCTTGCACAGATAATGGCTTTAATATCACTCATCTCAAAGAGTGAGTTTATGACATCTGCTCTCAGTTTATCCTCTCCTGCTAAATATCTTTTTTTCTCATAAATATCAGATGGAATATAAATATTGAATCCCATTGATTTGAGGCGGTTTATTCCAATATTAAAGCGGTCATTGTCAAACGAACCTGATGGGGCACATACACCAAGTGTATCGCCTGTTTTGATTGGTTGAGGTGTTTTATAATTATTCATAGAAAAAATTCCATAAATTTTTATTTTTCTTTTGAACAAAATAAAAATTTCGGTGTCAATAGGATTAGAAATAGAGTAATTGGTTTTTACTATTTAAAGACAATAAAATATTAATTTAAGGAGAAATACAATGAAAAAAGTAATTACATTAATGTTTATAACTGTATTTGGAATAATAACAACTGTAGATTGTGTAAACGCTGGTCATAGACATGGAAGAGTCAATAATTTTGTTGAAGGTGCTATTATTGGAGCTGGAGCTGCTATTCTCGGAGCTGCCATTATAAATGAGATAAACTCTCCACCAAGAAACAACTATATTTATGTCGATAGAGAGACCAGGCAAGATAGGTATGAAGAGAGAGAGAGACGACGCAGAGAGCATTTCTATGATAGGCATGATAGATTTGACAGACATGATAGGTATGATAGATTTGATAGGAGAGATAGGGGCTACTGGAGTGTCGAGAGGGTGTGGGTTCCTCCTATTTACAAACAAAGATGGATTCCAGGACACTACAGCCGAAGAGGACATTGGATTCAAGGCGGTTATGATACCGTGATTATCCGTGAAGGTTACTGGGAAACTAAAAGGATTTGGGTATCTAACTAAAACTATTTCTCGGTAAGTTCTCAATATTTAAGTATTTAACTAACTCAATTTACAATAAAATCAAGCAATATCTATAAATGAAACTTGATGAAAAAGAGTTAATTCAAGGATTAAGGCACTCAGACAAGAGATCGTTTGAGATTCTTGTTGATACTTACCAAAAACGACTTCTTGCCATTGCCTACGGGATAACCCTTGAGAAAGAAGAAAGTCTTGAAATTGTCCAAGATGTATTTTTAAGTGTCTATCAAAATATTGGCAATTTTCGTGAGGAGTCTGGTCTTCTTGCATGGATGAGAAAAATTACTATAAATCTATCTCTTAACTGGAAAAGAAGATGGATAAGAAGATTTAGATGGAGTCACCAAACTCTTGAAGATAAGAACTTTAGGGAAAATAATGACTTACTCTATAGATATGAAGATAAGCCACAAACCCCAGAAGCTGAATATATAGAATATGAATCAGAAAATATTATTATGAATAAGATAAGTCAGCTGCCTGAAAAAATTAGAACTGTTTTAGTTCTTAAAGTATTTGAAAAAATGTCCTATGAAGATATAGCACAAACACTTGGGATTAATATTGGGACTGTGAAATCAAGACTTCACTATGCAAAGAAGTTCTTAACTCAATCTATGTCATTCAGCTAAAATATGGAGAGATTAAGATGAGTATAAACAAAGATAGCAGCAAACAAGATGAATACTATGAATATATTGAACAGGTGTTTGAATCGCGTATTAACTCAGCAGTATCTGAAATTGATAGCAATGTAGTAAGAGCAGCTATATTAAAGTCGATTGAAAATAGAGACCTAATTGACAATAAAAATGGTGATTTATCAAGATTAGAGAAATTATTTAAATATGGCTTACTAAAAACTATATACTCTATGTTCAATGGCATCAATTTTAGTGTAAGAAACATAGGATTTCAAATAGCATGTTTAACTATTGTAGTCTGTTCAACTATTCTTTATGTTGAGCTCTATTCTCAAAATAGGATTGCAAGTGATAGTATTGTAAAAGTTGAGAATAAAGTTGCTTCAAAACATATCTCTTTCCCACAAGATGAACCAAATGCAATAATAACTTCTGTTAAGTCTGAAGGTTCATCTGTAATGATTCTTGAGAGTGAGGATAAAAAAATGACCATAATATGGTATAAAGAGGTATGATAAACAATGTTTGATAAAATAATTGGAAAAGATGAAATAATTATTAATATATTAAAGTTCTTTAGGTTAAAGATATTAATTGTCTTATTGATTTTTGTTGTAAATATTTCAATATTTTTAACCTTAGACGTTAATAACTTAAATGCAGGTGATTCTGTAATAAGCAACGTAAAAGTAATTCTTGCCTCCTCTGAGGCTCCTTTAGACTCTCCTAAAATAGACTCAACTTTAAAGGATATATCAAATCAACTTCAATCTGTTTTCAAATACAATTCATATCAATTAATTGATTCGCGTGAGATGAATATTGCCTATAACACAACTGGAACAGTCTCTCTTCCAGATGAGAGAACTCTTGAAATAATTCCGGGTGGAATGAGTGGAGATAGGATTAAATTTACAATACGTATTCTTAAAAAAAGTTCACCAATATTTACTACCCAAATTCTTCTTAAGAATGGAAGCAGTGTTACCATAGGTGGGCCTGATTACCATAATGGTTATCTGCTCTTTAATATTTCAGGAGTATCAAATTGACTATCTCTTTGGAGCTATTAGCCCCTGCCGGCAATGAAGAACTCGGCAAAGCTGCAATTGACCACGGTGCGGATGCAGTTTACATTGGTGCACCACGCTTTAGTGCCAGAGCAAATGCTGGAAACAGCGTAAAAGATATTTCTAAACTTATTGATTATGCTCATCTTTTCAATGCAAGGGTCTATATAGCTCTAAACACAATTCTTGCTGACTCAGAAATTGAAGCTGCTTTAAATATAGTTTCAGAAGTGTATGAAGCTGGAGCTGATGGTCTCATTATACAAGATATGGCTCTTCTACAAGCAGAATTTCCTCCGATTCCCCTTATTGCAAGCACTCAAATGCACAACACTACTCCCGAAAAAGTCAAATTTCTCCAAGATGTTGGGTTTAGCAGAGTAATTCTTGCAAGAGAGCTAAATCTTAACGAAATAAGCGCCATTCGTTCTAAAACAGATGTTGAGCTTGAATGTTTTGTGCATGGGGCTTTATGTGTATCCTACAGTGGTCAGTGTTATCTTAGTCAAGCATCTTTTAATAGAAGTGGTAACAGAGGAGTATGTGCCCAACCTTGTCGTTTGAAATATACCCTTAAAGATGGAAAAGGAAGAGATGTTATTGCAAACAAACACCTTCTCTCCCTAAAAGACCTAAACCTTATTGATCACATTAAAGATTTAGCACAATCTGGTATTACCTCTTTTAAAATTGAAGGCCGTTATAAAGATATAGCTTATGTTAAAAATGTTGTTGCAGCCTATAGACAGGCTATTGATAGTTTTATTCAATCTGATAAAAGATATAGAAAGCAAAGTTCAGGAGAGATTCATTTTAAATTTGTTCCAGACATCAAAAAGACATTTAATAGGGGTTATACTCGCTATTTTCTTTTTGACTCTAAAGAGATTGAACATCAAGCTGCACTTGATACCCCAAAATCAATAGGTGCTGATGTTGGTAAAATAATTCGTATAGAAAAAAAGAGCGGGTGTTTTTGGATTAAGGGGAAAACTCTTCATAACGGTGATGGAATGTGCTTTGTCTCTAATACAGGCGTATTAAAGGGTTTCAGAGTAGAGCGTATTGATGAAAATGGGTGCATTGTTCCAAACGATATGAGTGATCTGGCTGTAGGAGTTAAGTTGTTTCGCAATCATGATCATCAATTTTTAAAACTTATGGATAAAAGTAGTGCTGATCGAAAAATAGGTGTATCTATGGTATTTGAGCAAAGAGATAAAGATATAAACCTAACGATTACAGACGAAGATGGCTATATTGTTAATTCTAATCTGCAAGTTTTATA
>JADFXA010000172.1 GCA_015233755.1 Desulfamplus sp.
TTGCCAGTGGATTCTTACCAGACGCTGATATTTACCAAAATACAGCTGCACGAATGATAACACTTCTATTAAAACATTATGATGAGAGGACGGCGATTAAGATGTTTAAAAAACTCATCCCTTATTATTCAGCTGGATTTAAGTTTGGGCACAGCATAAGCAAGCAGCTACTTAAACCTGATAACTCTGGCGAAATATATAATGTTATTGATGAAATTTTTATAAAAACTTCTCAAAATATAGAGACTGTTGAACGCCCTAATCTACATCTATTTTTATAACCAAGGTTGTTAATTTTTATGATTGTTGATAACAATATGGTTTCCAAGGGTCTTCTCAAATTCATCATCCGTTATTTTTTCTATACTCTTATAAACTTTTTCAAACTCTTGGATAAGCGACTCTGCTAAAGGTGTCAACTTAGAACCACCTCCTTTAGAACCACCTTGTTTTGTAATAAGCAAAGGAGCCCCAAGTCGATTTTCAGTTGACTTAATCCTTGACCATATTGCCCGATAACCCATATTAAGCGCTTTAGATGCTCCAAGAAGAGAGCCATGCTCTTTAATAGCATTTAACATCCTCAATCTTCCTAATCCAAAAACAACATTTCCATCGTCATCTTCAAGCCATATTTTTGAACGGGTATGGAATATCTTTTTTTTATGAGTCATAAAGCACCTTTTATTAATTTTGAGAAGGTCTTAAAAGTGTCAGTTCTTGCATTTGAGCAAGAACTGAATTTGTCCTAAATTCTATTTTATAAGATAGAATATAAACTTTGTAGTATCTGTCTAACCAATACCTACCAAAATTAATATTACTTCCCCAAAAATATTTTGTAAACCAACTTATGAATCATCTTCCCATAAGGCGGATAGACAAATTTCCCGCTGTTAAATCGTGGTTTTATAAGCACAGCCTTTGCTTTTGAAAAAGTTAGAAATCCCTCATGTCCATGATATTGTCCCATACCAGATTCACCTATTCCGCCAAAAGGCATAGCATCTTGTGCTACATGAACAAGAGTATCATTTATAAGGGCACCACCTGAATGTGTATGAGTAAGCAAATGGTTTACCCGCTCTGTGTCATAGTCAAAATAATAAAGAGCTAATGGCCTTGGTTTTTGATTGACAAACTCTATTACATCTTCAAATTTATCGTAAGGAATAATAGGCAAAAGAGGGCCAAAAATCTCTTCTTGCATAACTTTCATCTTATAATCAACATTTAGAAGCAAAGTTATTGCGATCTTTCTTGAGTTGCTCCAAGTGCCATCAACAGTGTTATAAGGCTCTTGGGGTGGATTAAGAGCAATAACCTCAGCTCCCTTTGCTTTTGCATCATCAATAAACTCTAAAAGCCTTGAATACTCATCCTCATTAATAATTGAAGTGTATTGAGGGTTGTTTTTCATAGCGGGATACATTTTTTGAATAGATGCTTTAAAGAGTCTTACAAATTCATCTACTCTTGTTCTTGGGCATATAACATGGTCAGGAGCAACACATGTTTGACCCATATTAAACACTTTACCAAATGCTATTCTCTCTGCTGCGTCTTGCATTGGGAAATCTGAACTTATAATCGCTGGAGATTTACCACCAAGCTCTAAAGTTACAGGAGTAAGATTTGAAGATGCTGCCTTCATAACTTGACGACCAACAGATGTTGAACCAGTAAATACAAGGTGATTCCACTTTTTTTCAGCAAAAGAAGGGCCAGAACAATTATCTGCTGTAATAATAGATACATGATCTTCCTGAAAATAACTTCTAATCATTGCTTGAAGTGTTATTGCTGTATGGGGAGTATTTTTACTCATACGTATAATAACTCTATTGCCAGCACCTAAAGCACCTGCTAATGGTCCCATTGAAAGATATATTGGGTAATTCCACGGTGTAAGGACTCCTATCACACCAAGCGGTTGATAAATAACCATTGATTTAGCGGGCTGAAATAACACTCCTGTTTGTCTATGAGATGGCTTCATCCATTTTGACACCATTTTTTTTATATAACGAATATCCTCAACAGAAGGTATAATCTCAGCAAGAAGGGTTTCGTCTTTGGAGCGGCAGCCAAAATCCATATTTGCAGCATTTACCAATTTATCTTTATATTTCAATATTCCCTGTTCAAGACGCTCAAGACTCTCAATTCGCTCTTTTGCAGATGGCATAAGATTTTTGTTAAAAGCTAATTTTTGTGCTTCAAAAATGCGGTCAAGTTCGGTTGTATTTGACATCTATCTATCCTTTAAAGGTTTAGTAATACCATTTCTATTTATACTTCAAACGGTCATAAATTTAGCTTTTATATATGAAAAATTCAAGTTATGAACGAAAGCAGGATATCACTACATATTAAGCACTACAAAATGGTAATAAAAATGGATATCCAAGCTTTTACTTGGTTGACAAAAACTTTATCTTAATAAATAACATTGCATCGAAGGAGTAATGTTATGGGTGCTTGGGGAACAGGAAATTTTGATAGGATGGGTATTTAGATGCTTATTTAGCAAGTGAGGCTCAACAAGAAAGGAGCTATTGCCGTGGGAATGACTTACTGGATTCACATATTGAATGGTAGAAATATGTCCAAAGAGAGCGATGATCATTCAATGATGTATCGCTTGTCTGAAGAACTTGATATTGAATGTGATAAACTTGGAATTCCGCGGCTTTCCTCATTTTCTGACTTCACTGATTTGGAATTATGTGTGAATGAAGATGAGGATGAGTCGCAAGATGAACTAATACCAGATGAAGAAACAGGTTATGGATATGGAATAGACGACATGCAATGGTTTCCCATTTCATCTGGCATATCTTGCATAGAGGCTTTGCGTAAACATGTCGCAGATGGTTGGAATCCAGCTCTCAATGAAAATGATAGAGCAGAGTTGATTGAAGAATTTGACGATTGTATTGCTCACTTAAACTCTGCTCGGATTGAAACTGGCAAGTTCCATTTAGCTGTAATAATGTGATTACAACACTGAACCCTATTACCTATTTTGAATCACAGTTCTCTGTGTCTGGTTTTGCCACTCCATAACCGGCCTAATTTTAAGGATATTATCTAATCTATCCTGAGATTTTAACCTGTTGTAAATATCAACCCATGCACATGGAATATTGCTGCTAATTTCACAATTACCCTTGTTTGTTCCACCACATGGACCGTTAAATAACCCCTTTGCACATCGTGTTACAGGGCAAACTCCACCTGTAAAACCCACAACACAATCTCCACAGGCTCTGCACTTCTCTTCATACACTCCAACTTCTCGGTCAATTCCAATTGCAATGGTGTTAACTGCTGGAAAAATAGGAGTGGCAGGATAAATTTCAGCCATATATTGGGCACCTGCTCCACAAGCCATTGATAGTACAGCATCAAAATCTTTTATAAAGCTTCGTGTCTCCTCAATAAATGTAATATTACACTGACGTTCCACTGTATAACCTTTCGCAACTCTTGAAGATAGCTCTGATTTAAAAAATATATTGAGATTTACGCAAAGTCTCTCCACCTCCTTTTGCCCACCTCCAAGACAGACAGAAGCACAGCCGCCACATCCAAGCACTAAAATATTTTTAAATCCTTCTATTGAATCAACAATTTCATTGAAAGTCTTTTCTTTGATTTTAATCATTTCATCTCCGTAAGAGGTTAGTTTTCTGAATAAGAGTGATATACTCCCTGAGATCTCAATATTCTGCGTCCAATTGCTAACAACTCAGGAATATTGATTCCAAGAGGGCATGAACATCTGGTGCATAGAACGCACCTTTTCCACAAGGTCTCCCTCATTTCATAAAGTTCTTCCATAGTTACCTTCCCCTTTTTTTTGTAGATTACACCAATAGAGGTAATAAATTTGTGGGATGGCATGTGTTCTGCTACCTTCTCTTTGCTTCTATAAAGAAAACAGCTATCTGCACAGAGCGTACAATGTGCACAAACTTTCAGAGCTGTTGCTATTTGATGCTTTTTCTCTTTTAATATTGCATTGATCTCTTCAACACAAACTTTTTTGCTAATCTCAACTAAATCTTTTTGCTCAGAAGAAGGCTCATCTTGTTCAAACAATATACTATGGTTAGATGTCATTTTATTTTCTTATCCTTAAATTTTCAACTCTTTGATTCTCAAACCATTATTCATCAATACAACACGGGTAATGATAAAATAGATCATGTGTATGAATTTGGTAAAAGGTATGGATATAAGCATTATCTCTCCTGACAATATGTGAAGATGGAGCATTACAGTATAATTAAATATCTGATGATGAGCCATAAATCCTGTTAAAAAAGGGGCAGCGGCAATTGCAAGCATGATATAGTCGCTGCTTGTAGTTATGGATTTAACTAATGGGACAGTCAACCTTCTAATGAGAAAATATAGGCAGCAAAGAATGATAATAAAAGTCAGGATTGTTGAAAACTCAGAAGATAAGCTTGGAAAAGATACTCCTAAAGCTGACTCAAAGAGAATATTATGCCCTAACACCATAAAAGGTGAAAAAATTAATAATAAATGAAATAATGTTGTAACAAAAATTGTCAAAGGATACCTCCCAAAGAGTGAGTATTTCAACATAGCAAATTTATAAATAAGTGAATTGAAATCAGGAAGGTGTCTAAATAACTTTTTAGTAAATATCTTTTTATTATTTGCAGTTGTCGTCTTCTCTCTGTTTACGCTTGAGTATGAGATAGCATTTAGGCGTGTCGTACTTTGTTTAATAAAAGGATAGAGCTTGATGATTTGAAATATAGTTCCTGCTATGAACAGCAAAAAAGATGTCCAGACCATAGGCCCACTGATAATTTGATATAAAGACATGATATTTTTCCAATAGTTCTTAAAAGTTCCAATATAAATTAACAATTCTGCCCAACATATAATATGGGTAATTTTTAACCATATTTTGACCCGCTTAGGGTATAATAAATCTCTTATTAAAATTACAATTTATTTTTCATAACACGTTGTGTCATAAAATTCAACTTTGAATTATTAACAAATAAATCTATTTGACTTTAATAAAATCAGGTGTTATTTATCCTGTCAAATCCTGACTGATTAGTCAGTTCAATAAAATTATTATACTATTTTATAGTTTTTATAATCTTTTAATATAATGAGGGACTAATTGCCAAGAATATCAAAAAACAGCGATGGAGTATCAAAAAAAGAGGAGATATTAAATGCT